>JASHOO010000779.1 GCA_030041035.1 Bryobacteraceae bacterium
GGTTGATCTATATCTACGCCGCCAAGAAAGACGCTGCGACTTACGAGCTGCCGTTCGGGGCCTTTCTGGGCTTCGCGGGCATTCTGGTGGCGCTCACGGGGGCGCCGGTCATTCACTGGTACTGGGGATTGCTGTAGGGCGGCGGGATCGAATCCGGCCGGAACACCTCAAGTTATGCCCGCAACTCGCCGATATCAGGGATGACAGTCTCGGGGGGATCTGCGAGATCAAGAAAGCCAACATGCCACAGCGAATGACGATCGGGAAAAGACTGGCGCTCACGAGCAGCGCCTTAGTAGCCGGAATGGTGCTCGTGGGCAGCATTTCCATCTACAACCTCGCCGGGCTGAACCGGATCACGCAGGTGATCATTAGCGGTCCGCTGCCGGGGGTGGCCGCGATGGCTACTGCAAGGGCGGCACTGATGACCATGCGGGGCGACGTGTGGCGGCACATGGCCGACCAGGATCCCGCGAGTAAGGCCGCATGTCAGCGCAGCCTAGAGGAGAACAGAGCCAAGGTTGTGAAGGCACTGGAGGAGTACGAGCCCACCATCACCAGCTCGGAAGATCGCGCGCTGTTCGACAAGCTGAAGCCGGCCACGGAGCGGTACCTGGATGCGCTGCCGGCTATCCTGGTGCTCAGTTCGGCCGGCAAGGCCGACGAGTCCATCCAGAAATACAATGCCGAAGCCGCTCCAACCTGTGATGCCATCAAGGAACTCCTGCAAGGCGAACTCGACCTCAAGCGTACGCACGGCGAAACGGAGGCGGCCGAGTCGCAGCAAACCTATGCGAGGACGCGCTGGACTCTCGGGATGACGCTTCTGTTGTGTTCGATCGCCGGGGTAAGCGCGGCTTTCGTGGTGATTCGGGGTTTGAGCCGGACGCTGCGGCAATCGGTTACGGAGCTGGCGGCGGGTGCCGAGCAGGTGGCGGGGGCGGCCTCGCAGGTTTCCGCCTCCAGCCAAAGCCTGGCGCAAGGCGCTTCCGAGCAGGCGGCATCGCTCGAGGAGACTTCGGCTTCGAGCGAGGAGATCAACTCCATGGCCCGCCAGAATACCGGGCACTCGCGCTCGGCAGCAGATCTGGTGACGCAGTCGGAACAGAAGTTCGTCGAGACCAATCAGTCGCTCGAACAAATGGTCGTGGCCATGGGCGAGATCAAGACGTCCAGCGACAAAATCTCCAAGATCATTACGACCATCGATGAGATTGCCTTCCAGACCAACATTCTGGCGCTGAACGCGGCGGTCGAAGCGGCGCGCGCCGGAGAAGCGGGCATGGGCTTCGCCGTGGTCGCGGACGAAGTTCGCAACCTGGCGCAGCGATGCGCACAGGCGGCCAAAGACACGGCGGCGCTGATCGAAGAGTCAATCAGCAAGTCCAACGACGGCAAGACAAAAGTGGACCAGGTAGCCGTGGCTATCCATGCCATTACCGAGGAGTCCGGCAAGGTCAAGACGCTGGTCGACGAAGTGAGTGTGGGCAGCGGGGAGCAGGCGCGCGGAATGGAGCAAATCGCCAAGGCCATCTCGCAAATGGAGCAGGTGACGCAGAAAACCGCGGCCAGCGCCGAGGAAAGCGCATCGGCGGCCGAGGAGCTGACGGCTCAGTCGGAGGCCCTGAAAGACGTGGTGAGGCAGTTGACCGCTCTGGTGGGCGGTCAAGGGTATTGAGCTCGCGCTGGAGGTCTACGGGTTGCCGCTCTCGGTCTTTTGAGCGTCTGGGGCGCCGTTGCCCTGATCGAGCAGCTCGCGCACGCGCCGCGCCAGAGCCAGCGGCGTAAACGGCTTTTGCAAGAAGGCTTCGCCTTCGGCCAGATTGCCGGAGCGCAGCACCGAGCTTTCGGTATAGCCGGAGACGAACAGAATCCGGATTTTGGGATGCAGCGCCTTGAGGCGCTCGGCCAGTTGCCGACCGCCCATCTGCGGCATGATCACGTCGGTGATCACCAGATGGATCCGTTCGGAGTGGTTCTGGAGGATTTCGAGCGCTTCGGTTCCGGTGGCGGCCACCAGGAGCTGATAGCCGTGTTTTTCCAAGGTGCGGCGCACCAGCTTGCGCACCGCCTCCTCATCCTCGACCAGCAGGATGGTTTCGGTACCCGAGAGCACCCCCGGTTGCAGTTTCTCGGCCACGTCCTCGACGACCACCTCGGCCACCACCGGGAAGTAAAGCTTGATGCAGGTTCCGTGTCCCGGCTCGCTGTAGACCACGATTTCGCCATTGCTCTGCTTCACGATGCCGTAGACGGTGGAAAGGCCCAGGCCGGTGCCATGCCCCTGCTCCTTGGTGGTGAAGAAGGGCTCGAACAGATGCGAGCGGGTGCTTTCGTCCATGCCGATTCCGGTATCGGTGACGGCCAGCATCACGTATCGGCCGGGCCGGATGGTGGCGTGCATACCGACATAGGATTCGCCGAGTTCGACATTTTGTGTTTCGAGGATCAGGGTGCCGCCGTTGGGCATGGCGTCGCGGGAATTTACGACCAGGTTCAGGATGACGTGCTCGAGCTGGCCGGCATCGGCGTGTACTTTGCCGAGATCAGGGCCGGCCACGATGCGCAGCTCGATGTGCTCACCGATGAGGCGGCGCAGCATGACTGCGGTGGCGGCGACGAGCGTGTTGAGGTCGAGGACTTTGGGCCGGACTACCTGGCGCCGGCTGAAGGTGAGCAACTGGCGGGTGAGCTCGGCGGCGCGTTCGCCGGCCTTCATAATCTGCTCGACCGAGGTGCGATTCTCGTCGCCCGGGGGCAGGGTGCCCAGCACCATCTGGCTATAGCCGTTGATGATGGTCAACAGGTTATTGAAATCGTGCGCAATACCACCGGCCAGCATACCGACGGCTTCCATTTTCTGGGCCTGGCGGAGCTGCTCTTCGAGGTGGCGGCGGCGGGTGGCGTCCTGCAGCACGACGAGCCAGGCTTTCCGGCCGCTGCGCAGAATGCGGTGCATCAGCATATCCACTTCAATGGACTTGCCGCTCTTGACGACATGCCGGATATCGAAAGCATCGGGAGTGGCGGGCTCGCCGCGGTGGAGCAAGGCCTCGAGATGGCCCCGGTCCTCAGCGGCAACCAGACGGGTGAGAGGCATACGCAGCAACTCACCGGGCTCATAACCGTACTTATCTGCTGCCGCTGGATTGGCTTCGAGAATATCGAGGGTCTCCCCATCGACCACCAGCATGGGCTCGGTGGTGTCGCTGGAGAGCAATGAGGCAGAGGCCGTGCGCGGGGCCTCGCGCTTCTGGCGCGCTCCCATCAATGATGTACCTTTCGGCGAGTGTCGCAGTTTTCTGGTGCGGCATGCAACCCGCTGCCGCTCT
The DNA here is from genome assembly GCA_030041035.1 of Bryobacteraceae bacterium. GTDB lineage: Bacteria > Acidobacteriota > Terriglobia > Bryobacterales > Bryobacteraceae > QHXW01. Next base: position 3,333 of record JASHOO010000779.1, read on the forward strand.
CCACTGCCCGATCAGACAGCTCGGAGGCTGATGCCCGCAGAGCCCTCTGGCAGCCCCCGCCCAAAATATCTGCTCCCGTTGGCTCCATGACCCTTTCCTTCGGGGGGAAGGTGGACACACAACCTTAACATAGCACTCCTGCGTTGCAAGGGTATTTACCGGCGCGACTGTGAGAAAAGTTCCGGAGGCGCGGTGCGGAGGGCGCGGGGTGTGCGGAAGCGCGCTAAACTAACTGAATTTGATGGTGTTATTGGCGAAGGCGGCCGGATGCCCGGAGTAGCCGTTTAACCGGCGAGTATCCCCATACAGACAAGAAAAGAGGCAGCTTAATTCATTCCAGTAGTACGGGATAAAGGCGTGGACTATACTCGGTAAAAAGCCACGAGAATTGAAGCATACCCATTTGCGGACGCGTGCCGTGAATGCTTGTAATCGCAAGAGAAGAGTGAGGATATGCACAAGCCGATCAAATACGCCGAGAAGGTTGTGACGGTCGCCGCCAATGGCGCGTGGACGATTTTCGATAAGCTGAACCAGATCCGCCCGAATCCCTCATTCACCCCCAAGTGGTCGGACAAACCTCTTTTAAAATCATACGAAAAGAGCAAGCCTCCGCTGGGGTGGCCGCGCGAGACCGATTCGCTTTGCCCGAAGTGCATTCCCGAGATCCGCAAAGAAATTCTGGACGGGAAGCGTGACTACACGATTCTGCTGAAGGAAAAAGTCGGCGAAATCAAGGCGAAGGTCATCGAGCGGGACGGCAAGATCCTGATGGTGAAGGACTGCCCGGTGCACGGCCACTTCGAGGACGTGATGGCGGTCGACACGGCGTTTTTCAAGCATCTGGAAGACGTTTTCCCGGGCCGCGACATTCGCGCGCACAACGACGAGAAATTGCACCATCACGGATCGAGCACCATTCAACACGGTCGCGGCTCGGTTTTAACCATTGACCTGACCAACCGGTGCAACATGATGTGCGATCCGTGCTTCATGGACGCCAACCAGGTCGGGTTTGTGCACGAGCTGAGCTGGGAAGAAATCAAGACGATGCTCGACAACGCCATTTCGATCAAACCGAGGCGGCAGATGTCGGTGCAGTTTTCGGGCGGCGAGCCGACGCTTTCGCCGTATTTCCTGGACGCGATCCGCTACTCGAGGCAGGTGGGATACAACAGCGTGCAGGCGGCGACCAACGGCATCGAGTTCGCGAAAAGCTCCGAGTTCGCGAAGAAGGCGGCGGAAGCCGGTTTGCGCTACGCCTATCTGCAATTCGACGGGATCGGGAACGCGGCGAACTCGCACCGCAAGGTCGGGAACCTGTTCGACGTCAAACTGCAGGCCATCGAGAATCTGCACAACGCGGGCGTGGAAATCGTGCCGGTGACCACGATTCTGAACGGCATCAACAACGAGCAGGTGGGCCGGATCGTGGAATTCGCGCTGGACAATCCCAGGAAGATTTCGTTCTGCTCATTTCAGCCGGTTTCTTTCACGGGACGCGATGAAGCCATCAGCGATGAGCGGCGGCACGCGCAGCGTTACACGCTGTCGCACCTGGCGCAGGATCTCAAGAGCCAACTGGGGCTTGGCGAACCGGCGCGCGACTGGTTCCCGATTTCGTTCATGAGCACGTTCTCGGACTGGGCGGACCTGGTGCACGGGCCGCAGCATGAATGGGGACAGTTGAGCTGCGGCTGCCATCCGAATTGCGGCGTAGGTCTGGCGATCATGATCGATAAACAGACCAAGGAGCGGGCGCCGGTGACATCGTTCCTGAATGCGGAGCGGCTGGCGAAAGACGTGGCTCGGGTCAATGACGCGGCGCGGGGGAAGTTCCTGTCGGTTGTGGGCGTGGCGCTCTCGCTATTACGGAATTACGATCCGTTCAAAGCGCCCACGCATTTCAAATTGATGGATCTGTTGGCCAAGTTCGACAAGTGTTTCGGCGCGACGGGGCACAACTACGGCAAGGTTTCGGGCGACCGGACGATGGCGGACATCGAGAAACGGCGCAAGGACCGCTGGAATTTCCTGTTCGTGGCGGGCATGTGGTTCCAGGATCTGTTCAACTACGATTTCCGGCGGACGGAGCAGTGCATCATCCCCTACGCGACGCAGGAGGGCGAGATCTCATTCTGCGCGTACAACACGGGCGTGGGCTGGCGGAACATCGTGGAGAAGATGCACATGACGGCGACGCTGACCAAGTGGTATGAGGAACGCGGGCGCCATGAGATTTTCGCGGGGAACCATGATGTGCCGCTGCCGGAGGTGAAGCATCACCTGGTGCTGAACCAGGAAGCGGTGGCGGCGGATGTGCAGCACGATTTAGACAAGCTGGGAATTGCTAAGACAGCGCGCGAGGAAAAGATTCGAGAGCGGAATGAAAAATTGCGGAAAGAAGCGGAGCACGATGCGCGCATGATGAAGTTGTATCGGGAAGTCGTACTGAAAGAGAAGGTGGATGCCGGTTTCGTGCCACTGAACGGTATCGCCGGCCTGAAGCCTGCCGCGCCAGCCAAGGCAGCGGAGGAGCGGGAGGAAGTCGGGTCGTTCGGAGATTAGCGCCATTTGCAGCAGCGTTTTGAGCCGCCGGGAGCGATTCCGGCGGCTTTTTTTATGGGGTGGGCGGAACCGGATCCTGGGATGAGGGGTAACGACCGTCAAGTTGGCGTGAGCGGGATTTCTCATGCGACGACTTCGAAATCGCTTCCGAACCGTGCTATTCCTATATGGCAGCGCTGTGGCTGAGTCCGAACCCGCCGGGACGGCGGACCCGGCCGGGCGCCAAACTGCGGGAGGTGTTCAGGATGAAATTGAGGCTTCCGCCAAGTCCGGCTATTCTCCGGTTCTCATTCGCGGTTGTGGCCTGCGCCTTCATGACCCAGCCGGTGCGGCCGCAGACACCCGCGGAAGTCGAGAAGCACATTGCCAATCTGCCGCCCGAACAGCGCGCCTACGAGCGCTACAGGTTTTGGCGCACTTCGCTGCCTCCCGATCAGCAGAAGGACAGCAAAATTGAAGCTCGGTATCGCGAGTATCTCGTCGCGCACGGTTTTTCCGAGACCGATGCCGACGCCCAGCTTAAGCTGATCGACGAGCACGGCGAGCGCTCCGAAGTCGAACGCTGGAATCGGATTCTCACGTCAGATAAACCAATTTTCAACACCCAGCCCAATGCCTTTCTCATGGAGATCGTCAAAACTCGCAAGCCTGGAACGGCGCTCGATGTTGGGATGGGGCAGGGCCGGAACAGCATCTGGCTGGCGCAGCAAGGCTGGGATGTGACCGGGTTCGACCCGGCGGAGAAAGCGGTTGCGCTCGCCGAGGAGAATGCCCGGAAACTCGGCGTACACTTCAACGCACAGATCAAACGAAGCGAGGACTTCGATTTTGGCGAGCGCCGCTGGGACCTGATCCTGGTGAGCTATGCCGGCGGCCGCGAGATGCCGGCCGTCCTCGAGAAAGCTCTCAAACCGGGCGGGGTTCTGGTCATCGAAGCATTCCATCGCGATGCAACGAAACTGGGCCCGATCGGCGGGGCGGTCGTGTTCGATACTGGTGAATTGCCCGCGCTCTATCCGGAATTACGCGTGGTCCGCTACGAAGAGCCCCTGGCGATTGCCGATTTCGGCCTGGAGAAAATGCGTCTGGTACGCTATTGCGCGGAACGCCCGGAATAGATCGGGGCTGCCGCTTTCTAAGCTGCCGCGGCGAACCGAGGTTCGCCGGGCGGCGGCTCCGCGCGTTCTGGCGGCCCGCAGAGTGCCTTTCCCGCCGATCCGCCGCAGCACGCGAGGGCAGCGGGTCTACTGCGCGCGCCGCTCTATTCAGCGGCATGGCATACCGGCGCAGGTCTAGGCTATAACAGACGTGGTGGGCGGAGTTTACATCTCGTATCCGTTCTGTGCGCAGAAGTGCACGTACTGCAATTTTGCCTCGGGGGTTTTTCCGCGCGAGATGGAGCCGCGATATCTGGCGGCGTTGCGACGGGAAATCCAGCAACATGAATGGCAATGGCGGCCGAAGACGGTGTACCTGGGCGGGGGGACGCCGAGCCTGATGGATCCGGGCGAGCTCGGCGCGCTGCTGGATCTGATTCCCGGGCGGCCCTGGAGCGAGGCGACGATGGAGGCTGCGCCGGGAACATTGACGGCGGAGCTGGCGCGCGGGTGGCGGGAGTGCGGGATCAACCGGGTGAGCCTGGGGGTGCAGAGTTTCGTGCGAAGCGAGATCGCGCGCACGGGACGCCGGCACACGGCTGAGATTGTGGCTGCGGATGTTGCGCTGCTGCGTGAGTGCGGGATTGAGAACATCAATATCGACCTGATTGCCGGCCTGGCGGGGCAATCGGCGGCATCTTGGGAGGAATCGCTCGAGTGGATCGAACGGCTCGCGCCGCCGCATGTTTCGGTTTATATGTTCGAGATCGATGAAGACAGCCGGCTGGGCAGCGAGGTGCTGCTCAACGGGCGGCGGTACGGCGCGCCGGAGGTTCCGTGTGAAGATTTGACGGTCGAGTTATATGAAGCGGCGGTGGAGCGGCTGCGGTCGTTGGGGATTTTGCGCTACGAGATTTCGAACTTTGCGGGGCCGGGGTGGGAATCGAAGCACAACCTGAAATACTGGCGGCTGGAGCCGTACGCCGGATTCGGCGCGGATGCGCATTCGTTTGATGGCGCGCGGCGCTGGCAGAATGTGGAGACGGCGGCGGAATATGTGGAGCGCGAGCGGCCGGCGGCCGAGGCGACGCTCGCGAATCTGGAGGAGGAGAAATTTTTCGTCGGGCTGCGGCTGGCGGACGGCGTGGCGCCGACGGCTGAAGAATGGCGGCGATATGATGAGCCTCTGAGCCGGTTTCTGCGCGAGGGGCTGATCGAAAGACGCGGCGCTGCGGTGCGGCTGACGGACCGCGGAGTTCTGCTATCGAACGAAGTGTTCCAGGAGTTTCTGGGGAAATGATGATCGATTTGCGCAGCGACACGGTGACGCGACCAACAGCGGCGATGCGAAAGGCGATGGCCGAGGCGGAGGTGGGCGACGACGTTTACGGAGAAGATCCGACGGTGAACCGGCTGGAGGAGCGGGCGGCGGCGATTGCGGGCAAGGAAGCGGCGCTGTTCGTGCCGACGGGAACCATGGGGAACACGATCGCGGTGAAACTGCACACACGGCACGGGCAGGAAGTGATCTGCGATGCGCGGGGGCACATACTGGATTACGAACTGGCGATGATGGGCTGGTTTTCCGGCTGTGTGGCGCGGCCGATCCGCACGGACGATGGGATTTTGCGATGGGAGCAGATTCGCGGCGAAATCCGGCAACTCGATCCGCACTGGGCGCCGACGGGACTGATTGCAATCGAGAACACACACAACATGGCGGGCGGAGTGGTGTATCCGCTGGAGGTGATCCGCGAACTTGCGGAACGGGCGCACGAGTTGGGATTGAAGGTGCACATGGACGGCGCGCGCGTTTTCAACGCGGCGGAAGCGCTGGGCGTTTCCGTGCGGGAGATTGTGGCGCCGGTGGATACGGTGATGTTTTGCCTCTCGAAAGCGCTGGGTGCGCCGGTGGGATCGATGCTGGCGGGCAGGCGCGAAGCGATCGACCAGGGGCGGCTGTACCGCAAACGGCTGGGCGGGGGAATGCGACAGGCGGGCGTACTGGCGGCGGCGGGACTGATCGCGCTCGAAGAGCATCCGAAACTGTTGAAGCGCGATCACGAGAATGCAAAGCTCATGGCGGAGAGTCTGGCGAGAGTTCCGGGAATCGAAATCGATCCGGAGAAAGTGCGGACCAACATCGTGATCTTCGGCGTCAGCGGGACGGGACTTTCGGCCGGGGAATTCAGCAGGCGGCTCAAAGAGCAGGGAGTGCTGATCGACGGAATCCGCGGGGGAAAGATGCGCCTGGTGACCCATTACGATGCCGACCGGGCGGCGTGTGAGAAAGCGCTGGAGGCGATCGAACAGGTGGCGGCGGGGGCGATGGCGGGGGCAGGGTAGAGCGCTGCGCTCAGTTCAGGTACTTTTTCACATCCGGATTAAGGAGCAACTTGATTTCAGGCTTCTCGAGGTCGGCCTTGACGATCACGTGCGCGCTGAGGTCGATGCGTTTGGGCGGAGTAATGCCGTGGAGTTTGTCGACCAGGGTTTTCACCGCTTCGTAGCCGATGCGGAAGGGATCCTGCGCGACGAGGGCGTCGATGGTGCCGGCTTTCAAGTCTTCGACCATGCTGTCGGCGGCGTCGAAGGCGACGAACTTGACCTTGCCATCCAGGTGACGGGATTTGAGGGCCAGGGATGTGCCGACGGAACTGGGCTCGGTGGAGGCGAAGATGCCGTCGAGATCCGGATGCGCGGTCAGAATATTTTCCGCGGCGGCCATGGCCTTGGAGCGATCGGACATGCCGTAGAGCTTCTGCACGATCTGAATGTGCGGAAATTCCCTGGCGATGGTTTCTTCAAAACCGCGCTCGCGGTCCATGGTGGAGTTGCTACCGGGAACGTGGAGGACCATGGCAATGGAGCCTTGGCCATGCAGGAGCTCGGCCAGTTTGCGTGCAGCCATTTGCCCGGCGGCGTAATTATTGGTGGCAACGAAGGTCATGTAGTTGGTGGAATCGACGCCGGAATCGAAGACGGTGACGGGGATGCCTTGGCGTGCGGCGCGGTCGAGCGAAGCGTCGAGTGCAGTGCGGTCCTGCGCGGCGAGAGCCAGGCCGTCGACGTGGCGGGCGATCATGGAGTCGACGATTTCGATTTGCCGGCTGTAGTCTGTTTCCGTCACGGGACCGTTCCAGTCGACGTCAACCCCGAGGTCGCGGCCGGCCGCCAGGGCGCCAGCGTGGACGGCAACCCAGAACAGGTGGGAGGTTGCTTTGGGAACGACGGCGATGATCTTCTTGTGCTGTGTGCGGCAGCCGGGGAGAGTGAGGCCGATGAGAAAATAAATGCTGATGGCGCGAAAATGCGGCACGGCATCACATGATAGCAGCCGCGGCAGGCGGCGTTGGCAAATGGCTGGGGCGCGCGCTATCGTCATCAATTAGACCTGATGGTCCTCGTTCAGAACGTTTCCAAGATGTACCGGCTGTATCAACGTCCGGCCGACCGGATCCGCGAGTTGGTACCGTTTCAATCGCGCGCGCTGCACTACGAGTTCTGGGCGCTGCGCGACATCAGCTTTCAAGCCGCACAGGGCGAGACGCTGGGCATCGTAGGACCGAACGGGTGCGGAAAGAGCACGCTGTTGCAGATGGTGTGCGGCATTTTGCAACCGACTACGGGGCGCGTGGTGACCACGGGGCGAATTGCTGCGCTACTGGAGCTGGGCGCGGGATTCAATCCGGAATTCACGGGGCGGGAGAACGTGTTTCTGAACGGCGAGATCCTGGGCCTGAGCCGCGGGGCGATCGAGCGGGCGCTGCCTTCGATTGCGGCGTTCGCGGACATCGGCGAATTTCTGGACCGGCCGGTGAAAGAGTATTCGAGCGGCATGTACGTGCGGCTGGCGTTCGCAACGGCGATTCACGTGGAGCCGGAGATTCTGGTGGTGGATGAAGCGCTGGCCGTGGGTGACGCGGTTTTCGCCAACCGGTGCGTGCGCAAGTTTCAGGAACTGCGGGAGCGGAAAATCACGGTGCTGTTCGTCTCA
>JASHOO010000780.1 GCA_030041035.1 Bryobacteraceae bacterium
AAGGTATGCCGGGCTGTCTGACACGGCTAAGGCGAACGCCTGCTCATCTGGCAGGGTGAATGAACCGCTCACCGCATCGTATGTCACGTGCCCTCCAGCGGCCTGTGCGGAGAGCCACTCGCGAACGTACCGAGCATCAGTACCTGTCTTCGACGCCAACTGTTCCGGCGTCATACTGCCCGCGCCAGCCATCGCACGGTAAAGGCCCAGTTTGTCGCGGATCAGCACCAACGCGGCATTCATTGCCGCGCCCATTTCGCCCACCACCTGGCCCAGAAATTGTCAGAGTGAATTATTTCCAGAGATGACGCGCATCATCCCAATTGCGTAGTTGAAATCGTTCTTCGAGCTATCTCATGGACACACTAGCGAGTACAAGTATTCCGTCGGAGGTGAAAGTCCGCACTCGTGCTACCCTTTTTGGTAGTGAAGGCGCCTCCTCACAACGATAACCATGTGAATCCAGCGATCGTGCGAGGTGCCTTGTTGGTTGTGGTTGCCCTGCTAGTTTGGTTCTTGATTGCAAAGCCTTGGGCGACCAGTCGCGTTTACAGAATTGGTTGGGAAGACGATCCCCCGGACATGTATCGGGGCGGTGGCGGCCAGCCGACGGGGTTCATTATCGATTTGATCTCCGAGAGCGCACGCCGGCGCGGGATTAGTTTGCAGTGGGTGCAACACAATGAGAGTTCGGAAGCCGCTTTGAGCAGGGGGCAGGTGGACTTATGGCCCTTGATGACGATCACCCCCGAGCGCACCAAGCTCGTCCACATTTCCTCCCCTTACCTGGAGTCGGTCGGTTGCCTCTTAGTGCGCAACCAGAGCACTTTTCAGCTCCCGACAGACTTGGCTAGGAGGACCGTAGGCCATCGGAGTCTGCCGATTAGTTACCGCCAGGCGCGCCCCCTACTGCCGGATGCCCGGCTTGTGGCCATTGCGTCTCCCAAAGATCTGATTGATGCTCTGTGTCAGCAACGGATCGATGCCGCCCTGCTCGAGGAACATGAAGCCATCGCGGGCCTGATGAATGCCACCTGTGGAGGCCAGCCGCTGCGCGTGATCCCCGTGCCCAATGCCCGGGTGCAGCTGGGGGTTGGTTCCACGCTCGAAGCCGCTGCGGTGGCCGACCGAATTCGGAACGAGATCGACACTATGGCCGAGGAAGGAAGGTTCGCGGACTTGATCGCCAAGTGGGGGTATTTGGCCGGAAGAAGCGAATCCGTGGACACATTACTTGGTGCGCGCCGCCGCCAGCGCTGGGCCGTTGTCGCCGCCGCTGTGCTTGCCTTGCTGTTGGTGGTGGCTGTGGCCCAGGCTATGCGGGCCTTTCGCGAGAGAAACCGGGCCAGACAGGCCGAGGAGTCGTTGCGAGAGAGTCAGGGCCGCTATCGCGCCATCATTGAAACCACGCAGGAGGGAATCTGGACCTTCGACGCGGACAGAAAGATCACGTACGTCAATGAGAGACTGGCTTCGATGTTAGGGTACTCACGCGACGAACTGGTCGGCCAGTTCGTAGACAGGTTCATCGATCCCCCACTGCTCGAAAAATCGCACCAGCACTGGGAAAGACAGAAACAAGGAATTAACGAGCAATTCGACTTCATCTTCGGCCGGAGAGATGGTTCCCAATTGTACGCCATCATCGCCGCAAGCCCGCTATACGACGCGCGCGGGAACTTTACAGGCGCCCTGGGGATGGTTGCCGACATCACCGAGCGCAAGCGCGCCGACGAAGAACGCTCCAGGCTGGAACAGCAGCTTCAGCAAGCCCAAAAGCTAGACAGCATAGGCCGGCTGGCGGGAGGTGTGGCGCACGATTTTAATAACTTGCTGACTGTGATCAACGGCTACGCAGACCTGCTCCTGCGCGAGTTAAAGGAAGAGGACGCAATCCGGGCCAGCGTGGCCGAGATGCGACAAGCGGGTGAGCGAGGCGCGGAGTTAACGCGGCGTTTGCTGTCCTTCAGCCGGCAGCAGCTCATTGATCCCAAACCGATCGATCTCAACCAGTTGATTGCTGATTCGGGGAATATGCTCCGGCGATTAATGGGTGAGGACGTCGAGATCGTCGTCGTCCCCGGGGATTCCCTGGGGTGGGTGAACGCGGATGCCGGCCAGATCAGCCAGGTGCTGCTGAACCTGGCTGTGAATGCCCGATATGCCATGCCGGATGGCGGTAAGCTGATCATCGAGACCGGCAACGTGGAGGTGGCTGCTCAGGAAGCTGAGAAACATCTCGGCGTGGCTCCAGGAGACTATGTTCAGTTGACTGTCACCGACACCGGAGCGGGAATGGATGAAGAGACACAGCAACATGTTTTCGAGCCGTTCTTTACCACAAAGGAAGTTGGGGAAGGAACCGGCCTCGGCCTTTCCATTGTGTACGGGATTGTGAAGCAGAACGGCGGTTCGGTCGAGGTCGATAGCAAGCCAGGGCGGGGCACAACGTTCAAGATCTACCTCCCCAGAGTTGAGGGGACAGAGGCCGCCCACGTCGACGCGGAGCGGAGTGCTCCAGTTCCTCATGGCTCGGGAACGATCTTGCTGGTCGAAGACGAGGACGAAGTGCGGAACCTGGCTGCGAAGGTTTTGACCTCCTATGGCTATCACGTTCTGCAAGGCGCACACGGCCAGGAAGCACTTTTGTTGGTTGAGGGTCACCAGGAGCCGATTGACCTGCTGCTCACTGATGTCATCATGCCGGGCATGACAGGACGAGAGCTGGCCGAGCGGATGAAGGCTTCGAGACCGGAGATAAAGGTACTTTACATGTCCGGCTACAGCGGGAATGCCCTGGCTCGGCGTGGCATCCTGGATCCAGGCATAGCCTGTATCCCGAAACCCTTCACCGAGTCGGCTCTGGCTGGCGCGGTTGGCAGAGCCCTGAGTCCAGCCGGTGGCCGCGGTACGATTCTGGTGGTGGACGATGAAGAAAGCATCCGAAAACTGATGGAGCATATCCTGACGGCGGAGGGATACGAGATCATCGCCGCCGCCAACGGAAAACAAGCGGCGGAGATCATCAGCCAGCGCAACATCGATGTTGTGATCACCGATCTGGTCATGCCCGAGGCAGAAGGCATTGAAACCATTCAGTCTCTCCGGAGTGAACAGCCAGGGTTGAAGATCATCGCCATGTCTGGGGCATTTGGTGGCCAGTTCCTGAATGCGGCGATGAAACTGGGCGCCAGCGCGACGCTACTTAAGCCGATCGGCCGCGACAAGCTCTTGGCCACAGTTCGAGATGTCTTGGGCTAACCGGGTCACAGTTCCCGTGCGCTTCCGAGTTACGTAAACCGATTAAGATCTTGCGCGCAGCGCCTTTCTGAGCTTCATCATCAGACCGCTCCCGAATGATAGAGCACTCCCGAACGATCAATCCCGCTCAGCCAAAGTGACAACAGATCCGCCAACATCGACTCGAAACTCTCCCAAGCTTTGCCGATAAGACATATGGCGAGGTGTCCATGTTGCGAGTTGCGCGAGCTGGCTGTGCGATCGTGCTGAGCGCCATCAGTGTGTGCTTCGCCCAGCAGCTCGGTTTCCGGCACTATGGTGCTGCCGAAGGTCTAAAGAATCTGGCCATTCTCTCGCTTGCCCAGGACCGGGAGGGCTTTCTCTGGGCCGGATCGGAAGATGGCTTGTACCGCTATGACGGCACCAGGTTTCATCTGATGGGAACACCGGAAGGGCTGCCGTGCGTGTCGGAGGTCCAAGCCCTGCATGTGTCGGCTGACGGGGCATTATGGGCCAACACCTGCTCCAAAGTTTTTCGATTCGACGGGGAACGATTCCAAGCAGTCTCTGGCGTTGACGAGATGTTAGCGCGATCGCAAGCCATGGCCGATGATGCACAAGGCCACGTCGTCGTCGCTACGCATACCGGGTTGAAGGAGGTCGTCCCCGAGCGTGGTTCCTTCATCGCTCAGCCGTACCTGGCCGGTGCGGAGTTCCGCGGCAAGCGGGCGACGAGCGTTTTGCGGCGCGGCTCCCAACTATGGTTCGGCTGCGAAGACCGGCTGTGCGTGGAAGAAAACGGCAAAGTCCTGGAATATGGACCCGAGCAGGGGCTTCCGGCCGACTCTTGGGACGGGATAAGAATCACGGCAGACGGAACGGTTTGGGTGCGCAGCCCTAGCAAACTCTACCGCGAGGCCGCGGGTGAGAAGCGATTTCAGCAGGAGACGTTCGACATTGCACCCAGCATGTATTGGGGTAGCCTGGCGGTCGGGCCGGATGGAACGGTATGGGTTCCCACCGATAAAGGTGTGGCCGTTTATCGGGACGATCGGTGGAGTGTGATCGATGAGTCGCGCGGGCTCAATCAGCCCATGGCGACCGTAGCCCTCATTGACCGTGAGGGCTCGTTATGGATCGGGCTGGCTGGGGCAGGCGTGGCACGCTGCCTGGGCTGCGGAGAGTGGGAGAGTTGGACCCGGACGCAAGGCCTGGCCTCGAACATGGTTTGGAACATCCTGCGAGACCGCCAAGGTGCGCTCTGGGTTGCGACCAGCATGGGTTTGACGCGATTCGACCGGGAGTTCACGCCGCGCACTTGGACCAGGAAGGACGGGCTGCGCGGTGAGAACGTTCGGTGGCTGGGTGAAGCTTCGGATGGCGCAATTTGGGCCATTACGCAACCCGGCGGAATGGTGCGCATCGATCCGGCGACCGGGAGGATCCGACCGATTGGAGCGGAGGAAGGGTTGGTGGCCGAGGTGCCGCATCGGGGCTTGGTCGACCACAGGGGCTGGCTGTGGGTTGCGACCAACCGCGGCTTGTTTTGCAATAACGCCCCGTCCTCATCCGGCCGCTTCGAGAAAATCAATCCGGACGGAGTACTGGAAAAGGGGTCGTGGGCTGTTTCCGAGGATAAGCAGGGAAACATCTGGGTAGCCAGTCCCGCGGGGCTATGGAGACTTCGCGGGAGCGAATGGCGGCGGTACCAGAAGTCTGATGGTCTGCTCAGCGACAGTCCTTATAACATCGCGGTTGCAGCCGACAATTCGTTGTGGTTGCGCCACCGATTCGACGCCGGTGTGGAGCATGTCGAATTCGATGGCGACCGGATCGCACGATCGACAGCCATTGTGCCAACGACGGACACGACGGTCGACGTCACCGCTTTTCATGGCTTTGATGCCCTGGGGGGCTTTTGGCGCGGCACAGCCAATGGCGTTCTTGCCCTTCGAAACGGAACATGGACCCAGTTCAGCAGCGAAGACGGGCTTGTGTGGAACGATTGTGATGGGGAGGCATTCTGGGCGGACCCCGACGGTAGCGTCTGGATCGGTACGAGCGGTGGTCTGTCCCACTATCGCCCGCGGTCCGGAAACCTGCCCGAGCCGGAAGCGGCTCCCATCCTCAGCGCCCTGGAGATCCGTAAACAGCCACGGCTGGTTCGACTATCGTTCTCCACCCTCAGCTTTCGCTACGAACAACTGACGCGATTCTCCTACCGGCTGGACGATGGACCCTGGACCGAGACGCAGGAACGGTCGATCGACATCGCCGGTATCGGGCCTGGCCGGCATCGCCTCGAAGTCAGATCGCAAGTTCGTAATGGTCCGTTTTCGTCGAAACTCGCGGTGGCGGAGTTCGACGTCGCACCGATGTGGTGGGAGACCTGGTGGTTTCGTGGCATCGCTCTGGTGGTCGCGGCGGCTCTGATCGGTGGTACCAGTTGGTGGCGTAACCGTATCCTTCGGCAAAGAAACCTGGCACTGGAGCGGGCAGTGCGGGAACGGACGGTGGAACTCGAGGCGGAACGCAACAAAGTGCTGGAAGAGAAGCGGAGGGCCGATGAAGCCAGTGCAGCCAAGGGACAATTCCTGGCCAGCATGAGTCACGAAATCCGAACTCCCCTGAGCGGGGTCATCGGGATGACAGACTTGGTACTGGACACCGACCTGTCTGAGGAACAGCGCGAATATCTGACGGACGCCAAGCAGTCTGCGCAGTACCTCTTGGCTCTGCTCAACGACATTCTGGATCTGTCCAAGATCGAAGCGGGGCGGCTGGAACTGAATCCGATCGAATTTTCCGTGCCCAAATGCATGCAAGAAGCGGTAGGCGCGTTGGCGATCAATGCGGAACAGAAGCATCTTCGCCTGTCCTACACTGTGGCGCCAGACGTTCCCGACCCGTTAATCGGCGATCCGTTTCGCCTCCGCCAGATTCTGCTGAATCTGCTGAACAATGCCATCAAGTTCACCAGCGAGGGGCAAATCCGATTAAAGGCCGTCCTTTCAGATCATGGGAATTCCACGGCAACGGTGCATTTTGCCGTTTCCGACACCGGCATCGGCATACCCGCGGACAGGATAGGCCGCATCTTCGAACAGTTTCGTCAGGCGGATTCCTCGACCTCCCGTAAGTATGGCGGTACAGGTTTGGGTTTGGCCATTTCGTCAAGACTGGTGGGCTTGATGGACGGGCGGATCTGGGTAGAAAGCGAAGTAGGCCGAGGGAGTGTTTTCCAGTTCACGGCAACATTTGGCCTTTACAAAAAACCGGAACCCAGCGCTTCGACACTGATTTTGACGCGAAGTTGAGCCAACCGCTAGCCGTTGATAAACCGCGGCCTACAACCAGAAGCCGATAAAGTCGGCTTGCAGGGAAGTTGATCCGTACAGCCTGCGCCTGTGTCGAAAGGATTGGCTTTTGATCACTTCCCGCAGCGCCGCCATGACCGTGCGCGTGGATTCCTCCTCCACCAATTGCGCATAGTAGATCTCGCTGTTGGCATCGTCCAAAACCACCAGCAAGTCATACCACCGCTCATCGTTGAACCATCGATGCTTGCTGCCGTCGATGTGCAGCAACATGCCCACCATCGGCCGCCGCTCCCGCCGCCGGAGATGCGGTGCTCGCCGCCTTCTGTACCAGACCAGCTCCCACCAGCGCCCGATAGACCCACGTATAGCTGAGCTCTATTTCGTGCTCCTCCCGCAGCTTCTCCTGAAAATGGCGCACGTTCAGGTCGTAGTACTTCTCCTGGTAAAGCCGCAACACCTCTTCCACGGTTTTCAACGGCACCCGACGAGTGCTCACCTTCCCCTTTCGCCGATCCGCCAGCCCAGAGTAACCGTGTTCCTCCAATCGCTCACGCCAGCGCCGCATCGTTCGATTGCTGACCCCTATGATCTCTGCCGCCGCCCACCAGGTGATCTTCTTCGCCATGGCCTTCAGCAGCACGTCTTGTAGTTTCATCATCCGCTCCATTTCGGAGGCGGAGTACTGTCGCCCGGAATTCACCTTCCAGGCTCTCGTCTCTACCCCTGTTTTTCAAAGCGGACAGATCATGCGTTAATTCGACCGGACAGATCACATGTTAACGACACATCCGCATGCGAGGCTTGACACGGATGGCTCCCTGTGCCATCATCCCGCCCACCGCCAATTTCGATGACAGTTGCGCGGTGCGAATCTCGCTATAGAAGGTGAGGCTGGGCGCAAACGCTGGGGCGTCAATTTCAATGAGGAGGTAGCCACCCTATGGCGGACGAGAAAAAAACAGGGAACCAAAGCAACCAAACGACCAAAACGCCGGACCAGAGCAAGAAGGATGAGAGCAGAAAGGATGAGATTTCTCAGGAAGACCTGAGCAAGATTTCCGGCGGGCGGCAGCATAAACCGTAATGACGAGAATTGGTAAAGGTGTCGGGCGGGTAAAGCGAGCAGGGTAAGACTTCAAATTCCGCACCGAAGAGCGGCAATGCAGTACTTTGCAGAGGAGAAACGAACATGTCTGGAAAAAAACTAACGATCAAGCTGACCGAAGATCAACAGAGGCAAATCAAGGCCGTTACAGGCAAGAGCATCACCGAGTTGAACATTGATCTCCCATCGGGCGAGCTTACCGGGAAGCAGCTTGAAGACGTAGCGGGTGGACAAAGTGCAACCGATGACTGGCAGGTTTAGCGGTTCCGCAATGACGCTGCGATAATCAGGCATTTTGCTAAATTTACAAGCGACCACCAACATGCCAACAAACCAACTGACCATCAATCTCACGGAAGACCAACAGAAGCAGATCATGCAGGTTACCGGGAAGAGCATTACCCAGTTGAAATTCGCTGTCGCTTCAACCGGTATTCTGAGTGCGGAAGAACTGGATCAAGTGTCTAGCGGAGCAGCAATTTTTGATCCTCCCATTGATCCTTCGCTTTAGCGCAATCCGGTAGAAATCGCCGCAGACACTCGCGAACTGGCCCACCCGGTGCGGACTTCTCGCTAAAGCGTCGCCCTCGGAACAAATGCAACGCGGATCATTTGCCTAGTGGAAGGAAAGCGCTGTCCTTACGAAGACTGGTTGAAAACACGGTACCTTGGCTGGTCGTGTGTTAACCAATGGATGTACGGCGGCTATATCCGCCGCCTATGCGATGGCTGGGTGATTTCCCGCAACACCTGCGTCTCCCTGCGTAGTTCTGCGCTGAAGGAAATTGGAATAACACGAATGCGAGAGGGAGGTACCAGCCGAACCTCAAGCATGCGCTGCCAGCACTCTACAAACCTCAGGCAGCAATACTTCTTCCCTTACCGGCTTATGGAGCGCTGACTCGGCACCGAGATTTCTCGCAGCACGGAGAAATGCTCCATGCAAGAAGCCCGAAACCGCGACTACCTTGATGTACGGCAGCTCTGCACGAATCGAACGAATCAGTTCAATGCCGTCTTCTTCCGGCATACTCAGATCCAAAATAACCAGATCAAAATAACGGTCGACGACGGCTTTCCAAGCATCCCGTCCGTTGGCCGCCTCGGAAACAAAATATCCAACTTCCTCCAGAGTACGGCGAAACATGCGGCGCGTTTCGGGATCATCTTCTGCCACGAGAATCGAGGGAACGTGTGGGACGGGAGTCTTTTTCTCTGTCACTTGCTCGCTACCTGGCATCGCTTTTTCGACGTTCGACTGAAGGTGCTTGCAACCGGAGCCTTGGTGTGGACCACTTCTTCATGCATAAGCCGGAGGTGTTGGCGATAGGAATCCTCTGCCTCGTTCATTCTGGTCTGCGTTGCTCGTACGGTCACATCAACCGCTGTCAGATCTTCGTAGGCTTCCATCGCGGCACGATACTTCTGCACTGCCGCCCAATGTTCCTTCACAGCTTGCTTGAGCAACTTTTCGTTCTCGATGCAGATTGAACAGCTTGTCATCCGGATTGTCCCCGTTGTCTCCGTCCGCCGAGGGAGTGCCGCCTGCTCAACCGATGCGTTCAACGCAGCCATCCCCCCAGCGCTAGGATATGTCGCATTGTGTACGCACGTGCAAGCCCAAATCTCATTTGCTTTATCCTCAATGAAAAACCGTCCGTGAACTGTTGGTGATGCCTGGGTGAAAATCCGCAATCGCGGCTCAACCAATGACAAAAGGCTGGAGATTTGCAGTGCGCTCCGAAACGGAGTTATCAACATATGGAGGAGTAATACCCTCATTTGTGGTATTGGCCACACCACAGACTTGGTATGATTTACCTCGATGCACCCCTACACCCGCACCGCCCTTCTCACCCACGCCCTCGTCGGCTACGAGGAACGCAAGGCCGAAATCACCGAAGCCATCGCCAACATACGGGCAACGCTGGATGGAAAAATGACGACTGCTCAGCCGCAGCCCGCTACCCGCAAGCGCCGCACCATCTCCCCTGCCGCCCGCAAGCGGATGGCTCTGCTGATGAAACAGCGTTGGGCGAAGGCGAAGAAGGCGGGGAGGAAGGGGTTGGGTTGACGCTGCTTTTGTCCCTCCCGGGTTTTGCGCTCAAGGCGACAATGGATGAGAGGGACATCACGCGTGATGGACAATCCTGTTCCACTTTTTCGTTTTCCCACCACAAAAGACGCTGATCAGCTTGCCGATCTGCGATGGCGCTTACAAACCGACGATGCGGAAGCGTTTGATGCTGCCGAACGTATTAGTTTCATCGACTCATTCATTAAGCTATTCTCCCGCAATGAGCTGCAAGATTATCACCACTGGGTTGCAGATCTAGAAGGTCGTTTGGTTGCCGTGATGTCTGTCTATGTTGTCAGGCAGCTACCGGCTCCTCAGCGGTTAAAGGGTAGCTTTGGTTACTTAACAAACTGCTATGTTTTGCCGGAATATAGAAATCACGGCATTGGCGGCAAACTTCTTGAGCGTGTGCGGTTATGGTCCAAAGAGCAAGATTTTGAGCTTCTCGTGGTTTGGCCTAGCGACCGCAGCTACCCTTTTTATAAACGGTCCGGGTTTGATAAGTATTCTGACCCATTGGTCCTTAAGCTTCACACTGATGTTTAATTGCACTTTCGCCAGGAACAGCCCTGTTTTCCGATAGCCTGAAGCGGGACCGAGTGGCCGTTCAGACGGCGCTTACAGAATACCGAGACTTCATAGATCGGTGGCTCGATGCGTCAGAGGAAGAACGGTCAAGACACCTCACTGAGGAAGAACATGAACTGAGAAGGACACTCAAGCGCCTGGTCCGTGATCTTTCCAGAGCGCACATATTCAGGGCCGATTTCACCCGAACCGTGTTGGGCGAAGTCGCGAAACGGGTCGCACAGCAATCTTCTACTTTATCCCCCACCCAAATCTCGGACAGCGTCGAAGACGCGATGTCCACGTTGTGACGAATCTTCGCCTAAACCCCCTCGAACAACTCCGCCATCGGCACGTCCAACGCCCGCGCAATGCGGATCAGGTTCTGAAGAACACGATCCCCAGCGTTGCGAAAATGGAAATCAAGGAATGGACCGTGGATCGCATCGTTGCAGAAGAGGAAGGTTTTTGCTAACACCAATCAACTCCGAATCGAGCGGGCGAGCAAGACTGTGATCCACACAAGCGTGAGAACCCACAACGATGGTCCTTGTGCGGAGGGACTAGATATTCCCCAAATGCCGTCCGTCATGACGGAGCAACTCGTGGATGGCAGCAAGGTACATATTGAATTCAATGCTGCCCGTGCAGCGGCTGTGCGCAGGGTGAAGCTGGTTTCTGGCTACGCGAAGTCAGAGATGGAAGCGCATCAGTAGCAGAAATCGCAAGCGTGCTTGTGCACCTATATCTTGACCGATGCCATTTCGGTCTATCCTACGGATGGAGTGTGCATACCCAGACGGAAAGTATCAGACACCCAAAAGTAACGAACAACGTGCATCCGATGAGTTCGAAATGGTCATTGATGAAACGGACCATGGAATCCCCCGGTTAGCTGGCCGACGTATTCGCCGCCGCAAGCTGGCTGTTGGTAGCGGTCCAAATCCCCGCCACGTCCCCACCCGCGCTAATAAACAGCGCCGCCGATGCCAAACACACAAAGGCCAGCAACAGCGTGTATTCGATCAGGTCCTGCCCTTGTT
>JASHOO010000092.1 GCA_030041035.1 Bryobacteraceae bacterium
ATCCCGGAATGATTTTCTGAAAAACCCTTAATCGAAGCAGGCAGCGCTGGACACGAGCGGGCCGAAGCGATCTCCACTGACAAGTGGAGGGAACTTCGTGCCCGAGGAAAAAGTGTCTATGCGAAAAGTGAAGGAAATCCTACGTCTGCGGTTCGGTCTCGGGTTGCAGCAAAATCAGATCGCCCGCAGTTGTTCCATCGGTCAAGCGACCGTTCACCGTTACCTGCGAAAAGCTGCCGCCGCCGGTTTAACCTGGCCGTTGCCGGATGACCTGGAGGATCGCCGATTAGAGGAGTTGTTATTTCCGGCCGCGGTCGGCAGACCCCGTCAGCTCACTCGCCCTCTGCCAGATTTTGGCGAGGTGCAGCGGCAGCTGCAGACGCACAAGCACCTGACCCTGCAACTGATCTGGGAGGAATATCGCGAAACTCAACCCGACGGCTACGGCTACAGCCGCTTCTGTGAGCTCTACGATCGCTGGAGCCGGAATCAGGATGTGGTGCTGCGCCAGGAGCATCGCGTCGGCGAAAAGATGTTTGTGGACTGGGCTGGAGATACAATCCCCATCCACGACCGGAGAATCAATGAGATCACCCCGGCTTCGTTGTTCGTCGCCGTTCTGGGCGCCAGCACCTACACCTTCGCGCGGGCCACGTTGAGCCAGGACCTGGGGAACTGGGTGGACAGTCATGTGGCGGCCTTCGAGTATTTCCAAGGTGTGCCGAAGCTGGTCATTCCAGATAATCCCCGCACGGGCGTCGACCGCGCCTGCCGCTACGAACCGGACCTGAACCGCACGTATCTCGACATGGCCACCCATTATGCGGTCGCCGTCATGCCGGCCCGCCCTCGGAAACCTCGGGACAAAGCTAAAGTCGAAAACGCCGTTCTGGTAGCAGAGCGTTGGATCGTGGCCGCCCTGCGCCATCATAAGTTCTACTCACTGGCCGAGGCCAATGAGGCCATTGCCGGCCTATTAGAGAAACTCAATCATCGCCCGTTCCGGAAACGCGAGGGTTCGCGTGCCAGCCTGTTCGCGGAACTGGATCAACCGGCCTTGCAGCCACTGCCGGCTGAGCACTACGTGCTGGCCTATTGGAAAACCGTCCGTGCCTCCATCGATTACCACGTGGAGGTAGAACGTCATTATTACAGCGTTCCCTACCAACTGGCCGGCCAAAAGCTGGAGGCTCGTTACACCGCCGCCACGGTAGAGATTTTCCACGGTGGCAAGCGCGTGGCTTCCCATGCCCGCAATAGCATCGCCTATCGGTACACCACGGTGGCCGGACACATGCCCAAGAGCCACCAGGCCCATCTGGACTGGACCCCGTCGCGGTTGATCCACTGGGCCGAAGGGATCGGGGAGGCGACGGCGCAAATAGTCCGCACCGTCCTCGAGAGAAAACCGTACCCCGAGATGGGCTACCGCGCCTGCTTAGGCATCCTGCGTCTGGAAAAAATGTACTCCCGAGCGCGGCTGGAAGCCGCCAGTCAGCGGGCGGTCCAACTCCAGACCTTCTCTTATCAAAGTCTGAAGTCCATCCTGAAGAACTCGCTCGACCGCCAACTGCTGCTCGAACCCGAGGCCGGTCATCCCGGTCCCGAACATGAAAACCTGCGCGGACCCCATTACTACGATCCGCCCAACACTCTGGTGCAGTAGGACCACAGAAAAGGAATCCGCATGTTGAATCAGCCAACGATTGAAAAACTCCACACCATGAAACTGCACGGAATGGCGGATGCCTTCCGCGCCCAACTGGAAACCGCGGATGCGGGCCAACTCAGTTTCGAGGAACGTTTTGCGCTGCTGGTCGATCAGCAGTGGCTCTGGAAAGAGAACCGCGCCCTGGCACGGCGCCTACGAGCGGCCCACCTGAAGGAGCGCGGCGTAATAGAGGATATCGATTACCAGCACCCGCGTGGGTTGGATCGCAAGCTGATGCGCACCTTGGCCAACAGCGAGTGGATTCGCCAACACCAGAATGTTCTACTCATCGGACCAACCGGCATCGGCAAGAGCTGGTTGGCATGCGCATTGGCGCAGAAAGCCTGTCGCGACAGTTTCTCGGTCCTACATAAGCGGACCTCGGAACTATTCCGCGAGCTGGCAGGAGCGCATGCCGACGGCAGCATCGGCCGTTTTCTGGTCCGGCTCTCCCGCATCGATGTCCTGCTGCTCGACGACTTCGCCATGGCGCCCTTGAAAGATGTTGAGCGGCGCGACTTCCTGGAAATCTGTGATGACCGCTATGAGCGCCGTTCGCTCATGCTGACCTCGCAGATGCCCGTGGCACACTGGCACGAACAGATCGGCGATCCCACTATCGCCGACAGCATCCTGGACCGCCTGGTCCACAACGCTTACCGCATCGACTTGAAAGGTGAATCCATGCGCAAGAAGCGCCGCAAGCCCGGCGAGGAGGAACCGCAATGACGGCCGCGGCAGCCCCCTTTCCCTTCACGTCCATGTTCCAGAACGGTCCTCGCCGTCAAGCGTTCGCTCCGCAAAATCTTTTCAAACCCGGAAAAGATTTTCCTCCGCCGCGCGCAAACCGCGCGCCCTTGCCGGCTCCGGGCCGTTCCGAAGACTTACCTGATAGAAGGGAAAGGGGGCCAATGCAAAGTCAAAACCACTCCGCCTCGCTGGCCGGCTGTAGCCTCCCGTTGGTCGGAACCGCGGAGTCAAAGTCCTTGTTGGAACCTTTCCGAAATCCCAAAATCCGTGCACCGCCTGTTGACGATGTGAATAACCTCAGGCATCATTGCTAATGCCAGCGTTGCTTCGCTTCGACGGCTATTCAGATCCGCCGGAATGCTCTATTCACATCGCCGGAATACGCAAATAGGATACAATGCGATTGCCTCACCCATGTCGCCCGGAATCCTCCCTATGATCTTGCGGTATGCCGATGACATCATTTGTCGGTATCAGGACCGAAGTTTGCTCTCCTGAAAAAGCCGAGGCTTGCTGGTCAATGATGTGTGCGAGGGCATCGGGGGCGTCATGATGAAGATTGTGTCCTCCGTCCAACCAAATCATACGCGCCCGGTTGGCGACCTGCATGAAGCTCTCCACATCGGAGCGCCGCAAGAGCTCGCTGCTATTGCCATAGACTAGGGTCATGGGTGAGCTGATGCTCGCTAGGACTTCGGCATAGCCTCCCGCGAAGCCGTCCGCACCACTGTACCCAATCCCAGCGCCCGTGCGCAGGCGCGCATCCCACCGCCATCGAACGCCGCCGGGGCAAGGTTCGGTGAGGCGTATAGCCATCAGTTGGGCGTGCTCGGATGTCAGCTGGGGACTCGCGCGACGGATCGCTTGCGCGGCAACTACCTCATTTGGAAAGACGGTATGCGGCGCCGAGTCGGACAGGGCATTGAGGTGCGCGCGAAGTCGATCGATAGGACGCCCCTCATCCGATGGGGCTGCCGGCGGTTCGATCAAAATGATGGACTGCACCCGCTCGGGGTGACTTGCCACGTACGCAGCACCCAACGCTGCGCCCATCGAGTGTCCCACAAGGGTGAATCGCGACGCAAAGCGTGACCCGATTGCAACAAGATCAGCCAGAAAATCCATAAAATTGTAGGAGACTGCTACCGATATGTGCGCGGAACGACCGTGGCCACGCAGGTCTGGTGCTACTACGCGATATCCGCGGGCGGCGAGCTGTCGGGCGACAGCATCCCATGCTGCGCCATGATCAAGGAATCCATGCACAATTAGTACAGTGGGCCCATCGCACGGTCCCCACACGCACCAACAAGCCGCAAGGCCGCGCACGTCGACCATCTCCTCTTGCATGCGTATATTGGGAGGTGTGCATTGAAAGCGGGGAGGGTCCATAGCAAGAGCTTCCGGCAACTCGTGGGCGCTCGGCATAATGGAGGGGCTCGCCACAACGAGCTGCGGGAGCTGCCCAACCAGATCACCTTGCAGCCGGTGAGCCAGCGCCCGCGGTGTCGGATAGTCGAACAGCAACGTCGCCGGCAGGCGCAAACCGCTCGCCGCAGAAAGCCGGTTGCGCAGCTCCACCGCCATCAGCGAGTCCAGACCCAGCTCCTGCAACGGCCGCTCG
>JASHOO010000093.1 GCA_030041035.1 Bryobacteraceae bacterium
AAGAAACACCTGCCGCGTGGCCGGCCAAAGATTGGCATATCGTGGGATCATCACAGAAACCATGTTAAACGGGCCGGGGCAAGAGCGTCGCTGTGCATCGTTCATCCTCATATTCCGCAAGATAGCGTGACGTGGGCCGCCCGCTCCGCGTTACCGCCGGTTTGCCTTTGCTATGCTGCCGGTCATGGCTGAAGACAACCCGGGCTCTTTCCCACAGAAAACCCTATACATGGTAGTAGAACACTTCAAGAATCAGGACCCAATTCCCGTGTATCGCCGTTTCCGCGACCACGGCCGCATGCAGCCCGACGGCCTGGTCTACGTGTCGAGCTGGATCGATGACCGCTTCGAACGCTGTTACCAGTTGATGGAAACGCACGACCGGGCATTGCTCGATCAATGGATGGCGAAATGGCACGATCTCATGGACTTTGAGGTGTTCCCGGTGGTCACTTCGAAAGAGGCGGTCGCCCAGCTCGGACCGCGTCTGTAAGTGCCCAACCCGGAATCAACACCTGCCTGTAACCCCGGAAAGGGCACTTTCGCCAGAACATAGGACGGCCCATTCACGTTTCACATGATGTTGCGGAAAATCTTTGCACTTGCGCCCTTGATTGTGGGTCTGGCTGTACCCGCGTTCAGTCAGTCGGCGAAAGCGGGCCCGCCCGCTGCCCAGCCCATCCGCCTGACTCCTGCCGGGGGTACTGTGACAGGCTCGGTAAAGGACAGCACCGGCGCTATGATCCCGGGCGCCAGCGTGACCCTGACCGATGAAAATGGCGGGATCACGCAAGCCAAAAGTGGATCGGATGGCACATATACGATCCGCGGCGTTCCTCCAGGGACTTACTCGATCTCGGCGACGATGCCGGGCCTCGCGCAAAACGGCGGCGTGGCGGTATCGGTGAGCACGGGCCAGATTGCCCGCGCGGACGTGGTCATGAAGCCGGCGGAGGTCAAGCAGGAAGTCACGGTTCAGGAGGAAAATACCACGCAATTGGGCCTCGAACCGTCACAAAACGTCGACGCGCTGGTATTCAAAGGCACCGAATTGGATTCGCTGCCCGATGATCCGGACGATCTCCAGCAGGATCTTCAGGCGCTGGCCGGGCCTTCGGCCGGACCGAACGGCGGCGAAATCTTCATTGACGGATTCTCCAGCGGCCGACTACCGCCTAAGGAATCCATTCGCGAGATCCGCATCAATCAGAATCCGTTTTCCGGTGAGTACGACAAGCTGGGCTTCGGGCGCATCGAAATCTTCACCAAGCCGGGTTCCGACAGGTTTCACGGCACCGCTTTCTATGACGCCAGCGACGGCGCATGGAACGCGCGGAACCCCTTCATCACTTCCAATCCCGTTCCGGGATTTCTGGCACAGACCTTCGGCGGCAACGTCAGCGGTCCCATCAACAGCCGGGCCAGTTTTTTCCTGGACTTTGAACGGCGCCAGATCGATGACAACGGCATTCTCAACGCCTACGATCCGACCACCTTTCTGCTGGATCGCGGTTTCACGCCCACACCCCAGCAGCGCACCACCATCAGCCCGCGCATGGATTATCAACTGAGCACCAACAACACGCTCAGCATGCGCTATTCGTACCTGGATTTGAACCGGCCGCTATGGGGTGTCGGTCTCTACAATCTTCCCGACAACGGATACAGCTACAAGCAGACGCAGCACCTGGGCCAGATCACCGAAACCGCCGTGCTTTCGACCAACGTAGTGACGGAGACCCGTTTTCAGTTCCATCATGACGTGCTCACCGAAAATGACGTCTCCACCGATCCGCAGGTGCTGGTGCCGGGAACCATGGATATCGGCGGCCAGGGCTTCGGCCCGTGCGCGGCCAACGCCTCGCTGGGCCTCGTCGCCTGCCATGGCACGACGGAAACGGAAAACAACTACGAACTGCAAAACTACACCACCGTCACGCACGGCAAGCACACCATCAAGTTCGGGGCCCGGGAAAGAGAAGATTTCCTGAACTATTACACTCCTACCAATTTCAACGGACTGTTCAGCTTCGCTTCGTTCAACGCGTACGAAATGACGGTTACAGGGCTGCTTGCGGGCCTTCCGCTTTCGCAGATCCAAGCCGAGGGGGGCGGGCCGAAACAGTTCACCATCAACACCGGCAACCCGTCTGTCTCGTCGAATATGTTTGATGAAGGGGCCTATGTGCAGGACGACTGGCGCGCCACGCAGCGCCTTACGCTGAGCGCCGGCTTGCGTTGGGAAGGCCAGACCAATATTCATGACTGGCACGACCTTGCGCCCCGAGCCTCGTTTGCCTTTGCGCCCGGCAGATCCACTTCCAAACGCGGCGCTCCCAGCCTCGTCATTCGCGGGGGTTTCGGCATGTTCTACATTCGCTACCCCAACATGGATGCGCTCTATACGGACGAATTTAACGGAACGCACCAGACGTCCTATCTGGTGAACAATCCGTCGTTCTTTGAGACGCTGGGGTCGAACGGAGCGCTGTCGTACGACATCCCGCCGCTTTCTCAACTCCCGGTCTCCACCAACCCGGCGGTTCGTTTTATGGCCGGCGACGATCTGCGCGCGCCGTATCTGATCCAATCGGCCCTGGGAGTGGAGCGCCAGTTGACGCGCGGCACCACCCTCACCGTGAATTACACCGACACGCGCGGCGTGCATCAGTTCGTCACGAGCGACATCAATGCCCCGCTCCCCGATGGCGTGCGGCCCTATGGCAACATCGGCGACATCTATCAGTTTCAGTCCAGCGGCCTGTTGAAGCAGACCCAGATCGTGGCTCGCATCAATAGCCAGATCGGCCGCCGCGCAACGTTGTTTGGCGCCTACATCTGGAACAATGCCCACAGTAATACCGACGGCACACTCTGTGCATCTTCATACGGCTGCGGAACGTCCACGCCGGTCAATCAGTACGATCTCGACGCCGAGTGGAGCCGTTCCTCGCTGGATATCGAAAACCGCATGTTTCTTGCCGGAACAGTCGTGGCGCCTCTACGCATCATGTTCTCGCCCTTCATCACGGCCAGTTCCGGGGTGCCGTTTGATATCACCACGGGCGGAGACTATCTCGAAGACGGCATCCTGAACGCACGGCCCGCCTTCGCCAGCGGTCCCGGCCCCGGAATCATTGCGACTCCCTACGGCTATCTGAATCCGAATCCCGCGCCCGGCCAGGCGCTGATTCCGCGAAACCTGGGAACTGGACCGGCTCAGTTCACCGTGAATATGCGGGTGAGCCGCACCTGGGGCTTCGGCACCACAAAGTTCAGCGGCCCCAGCGGCGGCGCCCGTGCCAATGCCGGGGGGGGATTTGGCGGACGTGGCGGCCCCGGAGGGGGCGGCGGCAGGTTTGGCATGAGCGGATTGACCGAGCACCGCTACAACGTGACGCTCTCGGTCAGCGCCCGCAATCTGTTGAACCGCGTCAACCTCATGCCCCCGGTTGGCGTCATGGGCTCGCCCTTTTTCCTCGAATCTACCGGTATCGCCGGTGGATACCAGGCCGAACAGAACCCCACCGACAACCGCCGCATCGATTTCCGCTTGCAGTTTCAGTTCTGACGACGTCTCGCAGAAGCGGATTCGCCAGCGGATCGCCCTGCCGGCATCTGAAACGGCCACGCGATCAGCAGCACTATGGCTTTCGGAGGCGGAAATTGGACACCTGCGCTCATCCCAGACTCGCGAAACGTCATGCCACAGCCGGAGTGCTCAATCTGGAGCAATACCTCGAACTGCTGTTGGGACCCAAGGAAGCGTCGGCATTCCGTACCGACTTCGCGCGCCGCGCAGCCTGGCACGAGCATCGCGCCGAATTGCTTCCCCTGGTCGACCCGGGGTCGCGACCCTGGGCGTGGTGGCAGTACGACGCTCCCGAACCGGTGCTGCCGCGGGAACCGGAGCTCGCCTACCTGCTGCGCTGCCGGCTCCTGGATGAATCGGAGCAGTTTCGTTTGCAATACGCCGGAGTCTATGCGGGATC
>JASHOO010000094.1 GCA_030041035.1 Bryobacteraceae bacterium
GAAAAGCAGGCCCACGACAGGGATTCTCTCCAGGAACGGAATGCCGCTGGAACTGGTGGAGTCGGTATCCTGGATGATGCCGCCGATAGCAATGGTGTCGCCATCCTGAACCGTGACCTGGGTTTTGACGTTACGCTCGGAAAAGGAAGGCGAGTTTTGCGGAACATTCACGTTGGTTGGAGGAGGGACGGGCGCGCTCACTTCCTGGTCGATGTCCATGGTGACGACGCCGCTCGGATTGATGCGAGCGGTGATGTTCAACTGCACGCCGGTACTGACATTGGACACTGTGTTGGCGAATGCACTTGTGCCGCCGACCTGGACACCGCTGGCGAACTGCGAGGTCAAGGTGGGGACGGACTCGCCGACATTGATGCTGGCCTGGATACTGTCGGTGGCAATAATGCTGGGCGCGGAGACGACCTTGGCGCGGGTGTTCTGTTCAGACGCTTGCAGGAATGCGAGCAGTTCGCGAGCCTGTCCCACGAGCAAGCCGGCGCTGAGGTTGATACCTGCCGCGGGGCTGGGGGCAGTGGCGGTATTGCCGCCGCTGGCGACGACGCCGGTGTTGCTGCTTCCGAGCCAGGCGCGGCCGCTGGACGGGCCGCGAGCCTGGATATACGCTTCGACGCCCGCTGAAAGCGCACCGGTGAGATCAACCTCGTACACTTTGGCATCGATGAGCACCTGCCGGGGAGGGACGTCGATCTGCTGGACGAGGTTCTTGATCTGCTCCCATTCCTGGGGGGTGGCCTGAATGAGTAATGTGTTGTCGAGAGGGTTGGGGATGACGCGCGGGTGAGCGGGGAGGTTGTATCCGCCCATTCCTGTACCGAGATAGGAACCGGTGAGATCACCGGCACCAGCGGCGCTGGGGTTGATCGCGGCGGAGACGGCGCCGGGGGTCACGCCTTGATTGGGCACCCCACCGCCTCCTGGCACACTGCCAGGACCGGGAGTGCCTCCGTAGTAGCCGGACCCGGCGCCCGCACCGTAGCCGCCCGCGCCGTAGCCGCCTGCGCCGTACCCGCCTGCGCCGTACCCGCCCATGCCGTAGCCCCCTGCACCATAGCCGCCTGCGCCGTACCCGCCCATGCCGTAGCCTCCTGCACCGTAGCCGCCTGCGCCGTACCCACCTGCTCCATATCCACCGCCCATCATTCCAAATGGGCTCATGCCGAATCCGCCATAGCCGGCCCCATAGGCGCCGAACGCTGGAGAAGCGCCGTAAAGCTGCATGATGGCCATAGCGACGATCTGTGCGCGTTGGTACTTGATGCGAAGTACGTAGTTGTCGATGGAACCGGCGGTCACCTTGATTGGTATATCAAGCTTTTTCAGCCACTTCTCCACCTCGGTAAAGATGCCCGGATTAGGCGCCACTGCAATGATCGTGTTAATCCGGTCGATGGGCATGAACTTGACCGCTCCGCTTTTATCGGAGAGCGCGAAGGCTTTGAATACAGCCTCCAGTTCCTTCGCGATGTCCGACGGCTTCCCGTACGACACGTCGAACAAGCGGACGCGTTGGCCGGCGAGCGCGTCGCTATCGAATAGCGAGATCAGCTCCATGGTTCGGCGCATGTTGCGGGCGTTATCCAGAATCAGCAGGAGATTCGCCGGATCATACGTGGTCAGTTTGCCGCTCTCACCGAGGAAGGGTTCGAGCAGTTTGGCCAAGTCGGGAGCGGGTGCGTATTTTAGAAAAACCAGGTTGAGAATGGCCTGCTCATCATCGGGAAGATCCTTGCCATTGACGCGCGGCGAGATGGGGAGCTGCGGAACCGCAGTGAGAGGCACGATGCGGTAAAGGTCGCCGACCTGCACCATGGCGGCACCGTTGATGCGCAGGATGGTCTCGAGGATCTGGCGGATGTCGGTAGCTTTGATCTCACCGTAGGTGCTGATGGTGACCTCGCCCTTCACGCGGGGGTCCAGAATGTAGTTGATCTTTAAATCGCGGGCGAGAATGTCGATGACCTCAGTGAGCGAAGCGCGATTGAGATTCAGCGCGCCGGTCGTAGGAGCCGGAGCGGGCCGGGCCGGAGCCGGTGGTGCCGGTTGCGATGAGGGGGGTTGCGATGATGGGGGTTGCGATGACGGAGGTTGCGCTGGTGTGGTTCGGGCTGGCGGCGCTTGCGTTTGGGGCGCGACCGGGGTCGAAACGATTCTAGGGGGGTTCTGGGCCCAGAGAATCGCGGCCGCCAGCGTCAGAAAACTTACCGTTCGGACGAGACCGAATTTCGCCATTGCTAGTCCTTGGAGGCGGTCTCGGATGAGGTTCGCTTGGCTAGTTCGCGGTTCCAGACTGCCTGCTCGATCTCGTTCAAATCGGTTTTCTTTTTCCGCCACTGGGTGCGTCCGAACGGCCAGTTTTGCGAAAAGCGGATCGAGTCGCCGTCTTCAACGGCAGTGGTCGACTGGATCAACCGATCCTTGGCGTCCTGGGCTTTCTTGGCATCCTCAGCCGACAAGGGCTTGTCTTCGGTACGTGATACGCCGAAGGGTGTTTGCCGGTAGATCCACGTCTTACCTTCGGAATCCGTAGAGCGGAAGGTGTATGGCGCGATCTCGACGGCATCCGCGGGAACCTTAATTTCCTGCCTCTTCGCAGCTGCCGGCTTTGCCGGAGGGTTCTGCTCAGCGGATTTCTGGTCGGCCCCGATAGCCAACGAAGCGAGGCCAATGAACAACAGAGTTGCAATGCTCGATTTCATTTTTTCTCCTGTAAACGCTCGATGCGACTGCGGGATGACAGAATTTCTCACATGGGCTCCCAGCGGCATTGGTCCCCGAAGGGAGTAGGGGTGACCTTCTTGATGTACCCGGCGGACACGGTGCCTGCCGGCGATGTGTCGCCGGCCTGGCATGCGCGTATATGGGCGCCCACTTCCACTCCCGGCTCAGGCTTACCCGTGGGTTTGGTGTCGGTCTGCGCTGACGATTGCCCCGCGGCTGCTGCGGCCGGGCGGGGTGTGCCTTCGACGGCTGCCGGAGGCGGGCCGGCACGATCGATCAGCTCATCGATCCTCTTAACAACCTCTTTGCCGTCCCACTCCAACGTGATGTCTTCGCTGCTGACCGTCACAAGCGTGAACTCGCCTACCTTTTCGCCGGGCCGAATACCCAAGTGCCGGGCACCCGCTTTCTCGCTCATTACGGCGGTAGTTCCATCCGGAAGGCTCATGACGCCGTACAGCAGCGGCAGGGGCGGCATGGGCTTGGGGATTACGGGTTTTTCTTCGACCACAACGGTGGGATTGCGATCCTTTGAAAAAAGCATCTTGAGCGCGATATCTGCATAGCTGGCGGCCAGAACCGGTTCTACCGGCTTGCTGAAAGTCACGGGAGGAGGCGGCAGCGGCTTGGGGCGATTTAGCAAAACCGCCTGCTCACGTGCGCGCGCCGCGATCCAGTTCTGGCGCAACTTCCAGGCTGCGGCGACAACGGCAAATAGCAGCAGCAAGTTCAAAAGGATCAGTTTGCGCGTCAAAATAACGCCAGTCCCTTCTTCACGGGTACGAGGTTCCGCGGAACCACGCCAGCAAGGGTGAGCCGCACATTGACTGTTTTGTCCTTCGCGTTTGCTGTGGAAACACGAATCTCATCGGTGGCCACGAGTTCCGGCTCCCGGGTGAGTGCCGCCAGAAAGTTCACCAATTCCTCGATGCGGCACTCGAAATTCACCGAGACGGCGGCCTCGCCGTAGTTGTCGCCTAAGGGACGCAGCTCGGGAAACTCGCCACCACGAACATCCACGCCTTCGCTCTTGCCTACGCGGCGAATGGTTTCGAGCAGGTGCGCCTGGGCCTGCTGCGCGGTAGGCGCTTGGATCACATCTTTCTCGCGCTGGGCCAGTTCCGCGGACAGTCGCGTCAGCAGAGCTTGCTTCGCCGGCCCGGATACCTCGGCCTGCCGCAACCGGGTGAGGCGCTTCTCGGCGAGCGGAATAGAGTCACTGGATTCGACCACGCCCGCGGTACTATCACGATACACGCCGAACCGTAGAACAGCCACGGTCACCAGGCCGGCGCCGAGCAACACAAGCGCACGACGATCCCGCGTCGAGAGATTCACGGCCGCGGCCTCCGTGCGGTGCGGATTTGAAATTGCTCGGCGCCGGCGGACTTGGCGATGGACCCGACGAACGCCGAACCTTGAAAATACGGGGAGGTATCCAGCATTTTGAGCAGGGGTGCGGCCTGGTCGGCTTCACCGGCGATGGTGGCCGAGTCCGCGGTTAAATCGACCATGCCTGTCCAGACAGGCGGCGGTAGGAGTGTCGTCAAGCCGTTCAGGGCCTCCAGGTCCTGGCGGGTGCGGGACCGGAATTGATCCAAAAGGCGAATCCGATTCTGGACGTGGATCAACTCGCGATCGAGGGTAGCGGAGCGGTTAGCCCGCGGTTCAACCCTGGCGATCTGCGTTTCCAGGTTCGTCAAGTACCGCCGGTCCGCCCAGGAGGCATGCACCACGAGTGCGCCTGCAACCAGCAGGAACAGCGCGCCCAACACGATTGTAGGAATATACATAGCGCGGGAGTTGGAGCGTCTTTGCTCGACCGGAAGCAGATTGGCCGAACGAATCATCCATGGGCAGGCACCAGCCAGAGCGGCGGCGTAGGGCAGGGCGCGCTGCGCTAAATCGTTGCTTACCGGATTCAAGCGCGGCGCGGGAAGAGCACGGTCGAGCGGAACTGCCTGGCAATCGGGTTCGAGGCGCAGTTCGGAGATCGCCAGAGTAACCGCGCGATCGGCGGGAGGATCGAATTCCGCAGAAAACACCGGCCGGGAACTACTCTCGCCGTAGACCTCCAGCGTGCCGCTGCTGCTCTCGTTCAAAGCGACGAAGCCGGCATCGAGCGTTTGAGGCAGCGCCGATGGAATGCGGTGGGCTGCATAGATCGCCGAGGCCGAGAACGTGAAGGATGCCACAGCAATTCCTGCTTCGGCGAACAGGGAAGCGTAGCGGTCGAGGGTATTGCGGCGCAGAATGCCGATCAGCACGCCGCTGGCTCCGGTTCGTGACCAGCCGTAGATCACTTCCTCATCGCCGTAAGGATGCAGGGTGTCGATCTGGAGTGCAATGGCGGAATCAAAGTCACGCGCTTCGACACCGGGCAAAGCAACGTGGCGGACAATGACCTCGCGCCGGGGAAGCAGGACGGTCGCGGCCAAGTGTGCGAGGCCGGCACTCTGCAAAAGCCGGCCATATTCCGGGCCCCACTGCGCTGCGGGCCGCTGGTCGAAATCGCGGATAGTCGTGGCGCCCAGCACGGCGATCCCATTGGGCCGCACGCGCACCGCGGTGACCTCGAGGTGGTTGCCGCCGATCTCGATACCCACGCCTGAACCGAACGCGACGAATTTTCTCCAATCCGTGCGGCTAGGGGATCCAGGCATTGTCATACCAGCGCAGAGTCTGAAGCTTGATATCCTCGTCGGGCCGGAAAATCACGGTTGCGGCCACGGTCCGACGCAGATCGGAAAGCTGGCCGTTGGGCAACGTGAGGCGGGCAGTGGAGCAGAGCGTAAAGATGACGTTCCCGCCCACGCGCAAGCGGCTCAAGCCAGGGCTGCCGCCCACGAGCCCCACGACTTCGCCGATCGACCTGAACGGCTGTAAACGCCTGCGCGCCACGATCGCCGCGGCGGCGTCCGGTGAAAATCCGATGGTCACCAGAACAGCAGGTTCTACGGCGTTAACGTCGAGTGCGCCCGCTGAGCCAAAAACCGAGACACAATCCCGCAGCCCGGCATGCGGCACCAGCCGACCCCTGGCATCGTGATCGTAGCCTCCGTAATAGAGTTCCCGCGTCATACCCCGTAGCAGCAGTAATTCTTCAGTCTCTTCAAAAGACGCATGGCGCGAGCGAAAAGACGGAATGAGGGACTGATAAAACTCATCAAACTGCGTGGGAGCAGAGGGGGTTCGCCAATCGAGGATAGCGGCGGCAATCAGTTCCGCGCGAGCGGGGTCGGCGCCAAGCGCCAGGAGCAGGCGAACCAGCTCCAGCGGCGGCGCCGTATTTATATTCAGTTTGGCCGTTTCCGGAATGACCTCGACGAACGCTTGTCCGCTGGGAAAGGAGAACGGCAGCAAGGGAGTGCCGCGCTTGTACTTAAATGGGGCGCTGAGCGGCGTGCTGTCTCCCCATTGCATGTAGAGGATGGCGCGGTCAATTCCGGCGCGCGCCAGGTAATAGCTACGCAGACCATCCACTTCGGTCGAAGTACGCTCGACCTCGCCGCGCACGGTATTGGCGAGCGAGTACGCGATCGCCGAGAGAGCCGCCGAAAGCCAGAGAACCGCCAGCAGGGCTCCGCCCCGGCGCCGCTGCCACCTATTGCTGCTCTTCTTCCAGATAGTCATAAATCGGGAAACGATCCACGTGCACCGGCGCGGTAACGGTAAGGGGCTTGAGGGTCCCTGGATTGTCGTCGAGTGAAGCCATTTCGATGCGGATAGCCATGGGCCACTGCTTGATAGGGATCCAAGCCGGCATCCATTGCTCCAGTAAGGTCCCCGGAACCAGCCCGAGATAGGAGAAACGGCAGTACGCCAGGCGGTCCGCCAAGACGAATGACTGCGGGCCCACCGAGATGGGCAGGAATAATTGAGTGAGCACGCCGAGCCCCGGGTCCATCCCCATACCTAGCGAGAAGCGGCCTGCGGAGCGCGGTCCAGTATAGACGTTTTCGTTTACGACTAATCGCACGCCCACGTCCTGCTGGCCTGGGATCACCTGGAATTCAAGAATCTGCGGCATCCCGCGGGCGGCCTCGCCCAGTGAATAGCTGGAGACGAATCGCATGGACTGCGGGCGCCCTTCGAAGAACGGAATTTTCTGTCCGGGAGCGTCCGGAGACGGCGCAAACAACGCGACTACAGGCATAAAGCCCGCCAGTTGGTCTTCCAGAATGCGCTGTGCGCCAACGATGCGGCGATCATCCATCAGCTTCCGATTGGCTTTGTCCAAAGCGCTTAGACCGATGCGCAGGGCGAACATAATCCCAAGGCTCAAGAAACTCAGGAGGGAAACGGCGATTAACACTTCTATCAGGGTCACACCTGCCCGGAAGCGTTTCATTGGCGTAACTGTGCCAGAGCGGTGAGGTCGTCCGGCCGTAGAATTTTACGTCGAAAGGCGTCTAAGGTGAAGGTGCGGCGCTCGTCGCCATTCTTCCACCATACTTCGAGTTCGACGCGCTCGAGTATGGAAGCGCCGACGCCGTGGCTGATGGGCATCTCAAACGGTGTCACACGCGCTCGCCAGCCGGCCTCCCGGCCGTTCGTAAGAGCCGGATCGAAGCCGCCCTCAATCATGGTGAACCAGGGCAGGCGCCGGTCGAGCAAAAGTGCATCCATCTGAGCGCGTGCCAGCAGGGCCACACGATCGTAGTCGGTCACGCGCGCGGCGTGGCGCAGCGACGTGGAGATGCTGGAGAGCAATCCAACAACAGCAACGCCCATAATCAGGCTGGCGACCAGCACTTCGAGCAGCGTGAAACCGCGTTGCTTCACTGGGTCACTTCCTGGTCCGCGGCGATCCGTTCGATCTCCGGCACTCCGGTCATGGGATTGACGCGAACGATCTGCCGCACGCCTTTGCGGTTGGCAATCTCGATGCCGATGCGCGGAATCGCGCCTCCGGGCAGAAGCAGAAACAGCCGCGGTGCGTCCGTTTCAACCGCCAGTTTGGGCCAGACCTGTTCAATGGTGACGCCGTTGGGCATATCGAGCGTGCGGGCGAGCGAGGCCGAGGTTAGCGACACTCTGTTGTCCTTGATGGAAATGGCCACCTCTACTGCTTCCTGCCGGCGCTGGGCGCGGTTCAAGCCGGCGTTCAGGAAACTGACCAGCGAGTCGGAGGCCGAGCGGAGGCGCAAGCTCTCGAGTCCGGAAGAGATTGCGGGAAAAGAAACCGCCGCTATTAAGCCGATGATCATCGTCACGATCAGCAGCTCAACGAGAGTCACACCACGCCTGCGAAGGTTCATAGTCAAGCTACCAACGGTTCCTGGCCGCGAAGCCCTATTTGTCGCTCCAGCTCAGGATGTCCGCGTTGAAACCGTCTCCGCCGGGCTGGCCGTCGGCGCCGTAGGAGATGATGTCGGGCTCATCGCCGTGTTCTCCCGGATATTTGTACACATACGGATGATGCCAGGGGTCGAGCGGGACCTCTTTTGGCAGATACGGTCCCTGCCACTGATCCAGGTTCGCAGGTTTGACGCGGAGCGCTTGCAGCCCTTCCTCGGTGGATGGGAACACGCCCGTGTCCAACTTGTAGGCGCCCAACGCTGTCATGAAGGAGTTGATTTGCGCGCGCGCAGCGGTAACTTTCGCCTGGTCACTCTTCTTGAACATGCTCGGCACCACCAGGGCAGCGAACAGCGCGATAATCGTCACCACCACCAGCATCTCGATGAGGGTGATACCAGCCTGGTGCTTGTTTCTGCGTTTCTTCATTTCACACCACCACGTCATTTATGCTCGTGATTGCGAGCAGCATGCTGAGAATTAAAGCCCCAACCATCACGCCCATAACCAGGATCACCAGCGGCTCGAAAATGGCCGTGAAGCGCTTGATGGCTGCGCGCGTGTCAGTTTCATAGATTTCCGCCATACGTGCGAACATTTGATCGAGCCTTCCGGTCTCTTCGCCCACCATCAACAGATGCGCGGCCAGCGGAGGAAATACCGCGGCTTTGCGAACGGGCGTGGCTATTCCTTCGCCGCGCTTCACACCCTGGGCCACTTCTCCCAGCGCGCCTGCGATCTTCCGGTTATTCAAAATCGCGCCCGCGATGCCGATCGACTGCACCAGCGGGACGCTATTGGCCACCAGCGTGGCCATGGAGCGCGCAAACCGCGCCGTCTCTGCCTTGCGGAGAGCGATACCCAGCAGCGGTACCTTCAACCGTAGGGTATCCCACCAGAGCCGGCCTGGCGTGGTGCGAACGTACATGCCGAAGCTCACCGCAGTCACCGCGAGCACGATTGCGGCCATCCACCAATAGGTCGTTACGACCTTGCTCACCTGCAGCATCATCAGTGTAGGGACGGGAATCTTCATATGGGATTCCTCAAACACTGAGGCGAATTTGGGAACGACGAAAGTTAACAGTACGAGGATCGACGCCAGGCCGACCGTCGCCAGAAGCGCCGGGTAGATCATCGAGGAGATGATGTAGTTGTATAGTTCGTCCCGCGATTTCTCAAACTCGGCGAGGCGCTCGAACACAGACGCCAGACTGCCGCTGGCTTCTCCCGCTCGCACCATGTTGACGTAGAGATCGGAAAAATACTCAGGATGAGTGGCCAAACTGTCCGCCAGGGACTTGCCGCCTTTGAGGACGCGTAGAACATCGAGGACAATCGACCGGAACCTGGATCGTTCCGTGAGTTCTCCCGTAATGCTCAGTGCGCGATCCACGGCAATGCCGGCGGTCAAAAGCGTAGAAAGTTCCTGCGTAAAGAAAAGGACATCCCTCCGGTGCCCGCGCGCGAAAGCCGGCAGCTTCAGATTGAAGGATTTCTTCTGTTCGATGCCAACGTAGACGGGGGTAAGCCCTTGCTTGCGCAACTCGCGCGCCACGGTCCTGTCACTCTCGGCGGTCAGGCTGCCGGTGCGCAACTTGCCGTCGGTCGCTACGGCGCGGAAGAAGAAGGTGGCCATCAGAATTCCTGTGTCACACGCATGACCTCGCCCGAGGTCGTGATACCGTCGCGAACCTTTAGCCAGCCATCTTCACGCAGGTTGCGCATCCCGTTGCGACGTGCTGCTAGTGTAATATCCGCGGCATCGGCATTGCTCATGATGAGCTTCCGGATGTCGTCATTCAGATCCATGAGCTCGAAGATGCCCACGCGCCCCTGGAAACCTGATCCCGAGCAAAAGTCGCAGCCTGCGCCGCGAAATGTCTCGATGTTTTCTCCATCGGGTGTGATTGCCCTGCCTGCAAATGTTTTGCACCGGGCGCAGATGACGCGGACCAGCCGCTGGGCGAGGACCGCAACCAGCGAGGACGTAATGAGGTAATTATCCACCTGCATATCGGTAAGCCGCGTAATCGCGCTGGGTGCATCATTGGTGTGAAGTGTAGAGAAAACAAAATGACCAGTCAGAGCGGCGCGGATGGCGATGTCGGCGGTTTCGCGGTCGCGGATTTCACCCACCATAATCACGTCGGGGTCCTGGCGCACAATGTGCCTGAGGCCGGCGGCGAATGTCAGGCCGATCGTGGGATTCACATGGATCTGGTTGATACCATCCATTTGGTATTCGACCGGGTCTTCGATGGTGATGATCTTTCTGTCCGGGATGTTGATCCCTTTGAGCGCCGAATAGAGTGTCGTGGACTTGCCGCTTCCCGTCGGCCCCGTGACCAGGAAAATGCCATGCGGGAGCTGGGTGTAATACTCCATGCGAGCCAGCATGCGGTCATCGAAACCCAGACGGCGCAGGTCGTAGAAGTCGCCTGCGGAGCGGTCGAGCAGGCGCATGACCACGCTCTCACCGTAGAGTGTGGGCAGCGTGGATACGCGCAAATCCACTTCACGGCCTAAGATCTTAATCTTGATACGCCCGTCCTGGGGCAGACGCCGTTCGGCGATATTCAACTTGGCCATGAGCTTCAAGCGAGAGACGATAGCCGCTTTCAGCTCGCGCGGCGGTGCCTCCTGGTTGACGAGCACGCCATCTACGCGGTAACGGACGCGAAATTCCTTTTCAAACGGTTCGATGTGAATATCGCTGGCGCGCTTCTCGATAGCTTGCGCGATGATGGCATTCACCAGGCGGATCACCGGCGCTTCGCTGGCCATGTCGCGCAGGTGTTCGAGGTTTTCGCCTTCCTCGCCGGTGTCGAACTCGGCGCCGAACCCCTGCTGCGTCTCGGACTCGCCATAGAATTTGTCGATGGCGTCGAGAATTTCCTGTTCGGCTGCCAGCGCGGTATGCACCTTCAGCCCGCAGAAGCCACGGACTGCCGAGATGGTTTCGAAATCGAGCGGGTCGGCCATCGCCAGGGTGACCGACGAGTCATCCATGGCGACGGGAAGAAACAGGCACTGCCGCATGAACCGCGGCGAGATTCCCTGGATTTCGGCTGAATTGGGCGGCGCATCCAGTGCGGCCAGCGGTATGCCGAGCTGCTGGGAAAGCGCTGCCAGCACGTCCCGCATAGCGATGAAGCCTAGGTCGACCAGGATCTTGCCCAGCTTATCGCCACGTTCTCTTTGAATCTCCAACGCGCGGTCGAGGTCTTCCTGGGTGATATGCCGGCGCTCGATGAGCATCTCTCCTAACCGCATGGGCCGGCGGGGTTCATCAACCAGCATTGGAGCGGAAGAAACGCTCATCTACAACTCTTGGACACGGATGATGGAATCAAGAGAAGCACGGCTGACGCGTCCCAGCTGCACATCCAGCAATTTCTGCCGCTCGGCTTGCATGAGGATCTGAGAAGGTAGCCCCGCGGTGTCTTCCCACGAGTGATAAAACAGTGTTACACCCAGGACAATCTGTTCGTTGGCAGGTACTGCATCCAAAGACGAGGCCATCGCAACCATCTCGTCCTCCATAGTCTTCTTCAGGACCGGGACCCGCTCCAGTTTTCGCAGCCGGAGTTTCGTTACGAATTCTTTGGGCATGGTGGGTTGAAACGGGCTGATGTTGGCACTGAGCAACAGGTTCACTTCGCTGGTGAATACCGCGCCGTAACCCTCCAGATAAACACCACGCGTGTTGCCGAGAAGCTCGAATTGTGCATCTACACTCGGAGTCTGGATACGTTTATCAAAACTGATTTCCATCGCGTGCATCGCTTCCCGGCTCACACGCGGCACCGCGGCAATCGCAACCATTGCGGCAGTGAGAAGCGTGGGAGAAATCAACCAACGCCTCATCGCATGCCTCCGGTTTCATAGCTGGCGTTCGCTATCACGTTGTACTTCTTTTGCAGGTACAGGAATTCGGCGGCCACATTGTCCATGTCGGACTCTCGCTGTTGCTCAAAGCGTCGCTCCGCCGCTGTGAGGAGTTCAGCCGTCTTCTTCTCCTGCCGAGCTTCGCTCTCTGCAACGGCTTTGCGCACTTCATCGGCAAGGCGCTCGGAAACTTGCTGCTCAACGTTGGCGCTGCCCATCGGCGCAGGAGCCGGCGGCATCGGGCGGAAAAAGGTGAAGATCAGCAGCGCGGCGGACAGCATGGCCGCTCCAGCAAAACCTAGTTTGGGTCCGTCTTCCCAGAACGCTCGCCAGATGCGGCGCGCGGCCGAGGGCTCGAAGACCGGATCCGAAACGAACCCAATCCGCTGCGGAAGGTCTTCATCGTGAAGCTCGAGCAGCGTCGCTTGTGTGATGCGCAAGCGCTCCAGTTCTTCCTGGCAGTCTCCGCAGCTTCGCACATGTACGTCCATCTGGCGGCGTTCGGCCTCCGCCAGTTCCCCAAAAAGATAGTCGCGTAGATCGAATGGCGGGCAACTCATGTTACACCTCTGCTTTTGAGCGGAGCTAATTGTGTCTTGAGCACATCAAGCGCGGCGTACAACCGGGATTTGACCGTCGAGACCGGACAGGAGAGGATCTCTGCCATCTCCTCGAATTTGAATCCCTGATAGATCTTCAAGGTCACTGCTTCGCGCTGCTCTGCGGGCAGCTTGGACAGTGCCGTTGAAACCGCGATAGAAAGCTCGATGGGAAAAACGGGAGTTCGGGCAGTGCTGGTGTCGTCGGCGGTGAATTCCGGGGTTCCTGACGCCTCCCGGTCCGCCCGCCGCTTGCGAAATGCGGAAAACGCTTCGTTGTGCGCGATACGGAACAGCCAAGGCGCGAACCGCCCGGGATCATCGAGTTTCCGAATGTTCTGGTAGGCTTTCAGAAAAACGTCCTGACTCAGATCGAGCGCCTCTTCCCGGTCACCGGTAATCCGTAACAAGTAGTTGTAGACACGTTTCTCCCAGCGTGAGATCAGGAGGTTATAGGCCTCCACGTCCCCCTGGCGCGCCTTACGGATCAGGTCGGTGTCTTCGACCGCCCGAAGAATCAATGCTCAGGCTCCTGGTGAATTGACGCAGCCCGCGCGCAAAAAGTCTGCCCGCCAGCTTAGAAACCAGTGTAACGCCGAAGGCGTCGGCGGACGATAGAAACGCACGCTCCACCATGCCAAAGTACCTGGAAGTCCCGCACCGACACAGGGCCCCCGGTGGGCGGCGGAACCAGCTGGTCTAGAGAATTCCTGTGTGCGTTGCCGGCGTTAGTCTTGTGGCAGGCCGGAGCCGCACTCTCTGAAATGCATCCAGTCCGCTCCTCAAGATATAATCTGCGCTAGAGGCTTAGCTGGCAGCGCCGGCCTCATTCGCGCGGGATTGTTATGGCGTTCAGACTGAACGTAACTGGGTTCGCCGAGGGCGCCGCAATACCCAAGTGGCAGACCTGCGACGGAGGCGATGTGTCGCCTGCACTCGAATGGTCCGGGGAACCTGCGGAAACCGCCAGTTTCACGTTGATTATGGACGATCCGGATGCGCCCGTCGGCACCTGGAACCACTGGTTGCTTTACGACATTCCGGCGGCGGTTCACTCCTTAGCGCAGGGATACAAGCCGGGAAAATTAGGCGCGAGCGGGACAAACGATTTCGGCCGCCTGGGATACGGCGGGCCTTGCCCACCGAAAGGTCACGGACCGCACCGGTATTTTTTCCGGCTCTTTGCGGTTGGCGTTGCATCACTGGGTTTGAAGGCTGGAGCGAAGCGATCCGAACTCGACCAAGTATTGCGCGGCCATGCGCTTGGGGAGGCGCAGTACATGGGGCGCTACGAGCGCAAGTGATCACGCCGCCAGGAATCTGTTGACCAGCAAATGAAAGTGATGCACACCGTTCTCCCGTTTAACTGAGAAACGTCCCTGGGTGTAGGTTCGTGATCGCAACCCGCGTTGTACAGCCTCGCAAATCCGGATGTCTTCCTGCTGTATCTCATCGCTGAACGCGATTGTCCTGGCTGGAGTTTCAGTATTCTCTCCGGGATAAAAAAGCCACTCGAAGATGGTAAGCGTGCGGTCATGACTTAATGGCACGACGATATTGCTGCTTACATTATCCGGATAAATGTTGACCATGAAATTAGGAAAAATCCAGTAATAAAGCGCTCCGGCGCCGGAATCGGGTGATTTATAACGGCGTTCTTCCCCGCTCGCCGGGCGGAGCGGTGCGTAGTGAGACGAATAGTATGGGTAGGTCTCCACGCAATACTCCTTGTAGTTCAATTCACGAAATAGTGCCGGGTGCGCCGCCGGCACATGATAACCTTCTAGATAGTTGTCTATGTAGACTTTCCAGTTACAATCGATCACGTAATCGCGTCGTCCATAATGCTGAAGCTTAGTCAGATCGCAGCCGAGCTTGCTCACTTTCTCCGGAATGTCGCCCAGAATCTCAGCAAGCGGCACAGGGTTCTTGTCAAGGTTCACAAATAGAAACGGTCCCCACGCCTCCAGATTGTAGGATGGCAGAGCGACCTTGGACGCGTCCCAGCCGCGAACGCCCTCCCACTCGGGTTGTGCCAGAAGTTTTCCGTCTAGCCTGTACGTCCAGCCATGGTAAGGGCACCGCAGTACCTCGCAGTTACCGTGGCCGTTCGCGATGGTGCTTGCACGATGTCGGCAGACGTTCGCGAGTGCGCGAAGTGTTCCGCCGGCGTCTCGAACAATTACCAGAGGTTCACCGGTAATATCACATACTAGAAAATCGCCCGGGTTGGCCACCTGGTAAGTGAACCCGGCCGGTTGCCAGGTTCGGCGGAAGATCTTTTCGATCTCGAGCTCCAAAAATGCCGGATCCACGTACCACCGAGCCGGCAGTGTCGCAGCTTGTGAGAGATCCGGTTGCGGAGTGTAGTCGCTCAGCTCCATCGAGCCCGCCTCAGGATGTTTTCAAGAATTGTTCGATGCCGCGCCGGTAATCGTCAGTGAGACGGGCCAGCACGTTGGCTTGAACGCCCGCGCTCAATGCTGCTTCAAACGTTAATCCGTCCATCTGGTACATCAAGCTCTTGGTCAAAGTCAGGGCCGAAGCCGGCCGGGCGACGAGTTGCGTTACGTACCGCTCCACCTCAGCCTCGAATACATTGTCTGCGTAAACACGATTAATCAGTCCGATTTCAAGGGCCTTGGGCGCCGGAATCCTCTCACCCGTCGTCAGAAGTTCGAACGCGCGCCGTTCAGCTACCGATCGCCGAAGGATCGCCATGACCATAGCGGGAACGAAACCGATATTGATTTCGGGGTAGCCGAATTCTGCTGACTCCACTGCCAGAACGATGTCGGCTGAGGTAGCGAGTCCACAGCCCCCGGCGAGCGCACGGCCACGGATTATTGCGACGATCGGCCGCGGATGACGCCGCATTTCGAGGAACAGATCAGCCAGTCGGCGTGCATCGCCTAGATTTTCCATCGGCCCGGCATCCTGCAATTGTTGCAGTGCGGCCAGATCAGCGCCGGCACAAAAATCTTGGCCTGCGCCGGTAATCACTACGACCCGAACTCCAGCATCCGATGCAGATCGACTCAATGCCTGCTGCACGCCGTCGACCATCTCACTGTCGAGCGCATTCCGCTTTCCCGGGCGGTTTAGTGTAATGGTGGCGATGCCAGAGCCTGAAGAGTACAGTATTTTGTTGGTCATCTTGACTCAGGAAGCGCAAACGTGAATACTGCCGATCCAGATGACATAGTCACATATTGACGTCCCTTTACTAAATAAGTTATGGGCGAATTGACGACTGGATTACCGGTATTTATACGCCATAGATTCTTGCCTGTCTTAGCCTCGAATGCCATGAAGTATCCGTCTTGATCGCCGGCAAATATAAGTCCACCCGCTGTGGAAAGTGTACCGGCCCACGGGGCGTGAAAGTAGCGGAAATCCCACTTAGTCTCTCCGGTCAGTGGATCAAGCGCCTTAAGTAGCCCCCACTCAGGCTCCTCGGTTACTCCTCGTGACACGCTACCCCAGTAAGGTCGTCCCTGGATATAAACCGGCGGACTGGTGTAATAAATGTCGCATTGCTCGCGCACCGCGAAATAGAAGAGCTTCGTATCTGGATCGTAAGACGGCGCCATCCAATTCGTTGCGCCAGCCAAGCCCGGACATAGACGCGTGCCGTCGGGAGATGGCTCCTGGTTGTTCATTAGAATAGGCCGGCCCTTAGCGTCTAACTCAGTCGCCCAATTCTGGCGCGCAAAGGGCTTGCCCATCAAGAATTCACCTGTCTCACGATCCAGCACATAGAAAAAGGCATTTCGGTTAGCCTGGACCACTACCTTGCGATCATGCCCCTTCCATTTGAGATCCAACAGCATGGGAGTCTCTGCGGCGTCCCAATCGTGGGTGTCGTGCGGAGTGAACTGGAAATGCCATTTCAGCTTCCCGGTGTCAGGATCGATGGCCACCAGCGAACAAGTGTATAGATTGTCACCCTTGCGGGTGTCGCCGTACAAGTCCGGACCTGGATTCCCGACACCCCAATACAGCGTGTTCAACTGTGGGTCGTAAGTGCCGGTCATCCACGTTGATCCACCGCCGCGTGTCCAAGAATCGCCCAGCCAGGTGTCACCGCCGGGCTCGTCTTTGGAGGGCACGGTCCAGAACCGCCAGTCGCGAGTGCCCGTCGCCGCGTCATATGCATCGATAAAACCGCGAATACCGAACTCCGCGCCGGATATACCGACGATGACTTTGTCCTTAATCGCAATCGGCGCGAGCGTTGCGGTGTACTGTCCGTTGTTGTACGGCGCCATCTCCGTTTGCCAGATGAGCCGGCCTGTGCGCGCGTCGAGCGCTACCACATTCGCGTCGGGAGTTACCATGAACAAGCGGTCGCCCAGAATCGCAAAGCCTCGGTTGACACCATCCGCCTTCCTGCCGGGTGGAAACGCGTGCTTATATAACCACAATTGTCGGCCGCTACGAGCATCCAATGCGTACGCGTAGCCGTTGGGGCCGGTGAGATACATAACGCCGTCCACCACCAGGGGGATGGTCTCAAAGGATCCTGCCTGGCCGGTTTGGTAAATCCAATCGACCCGCAGATCCTTTACGTTTGAGGTATCAATCTGCCTCAGATCGCGATGCCGGATAGCACTGTAGTCACCCCAGTAAGTCAGCCAGTTCTGCTGTTCACTAAGTGCATGAATCAGCCGGTCGTACGTGACATTCTGACCTCGAAGTGAGAAAACGAAGATCAGCCAACTCCAGGCAGCGCGCTTCATCGAATGCCTTTTTCTTTCTTGACCTCCGCGCCCGCATTGAGGTCGCCACGGAGCGTGTCCAGATACGCCAACAGGTCCTGCAACTCTTGGGGCGCGAGCGAGTTGTACGCTGGCATTAAAGACTTCGTTTCATGAATCACTTGCTGGACCTCGTCCTTCTGAAACATTTGAAAGTTCTGAGAAGAATCACGTAACTGCACACTGAATGTATCTTCATTGATGCGCACTCCGGTCACGTGTTTACCGTCTTCGGTAATCACGGTGACGCCGGCGTAGTCTTCCGGTATGTCTGAGGACGGGTTCACTACCGACTCGCGAATATACTCGGTGGAACGGC
Organism: Bryobacteraceae bacterium; assembly: GCA_030041035.1. Taxonomy (GTDB): domain Bacteria; phylum Acidobacteriota; class Terriglobia; order Bryobacterales; family Bryobacteraceae; genus QHXW01. The sequence goes on from JASHOO010000094.1 coordinate 17,610, forward strand.
CTGCGCCGATTCGCGTTAAGTCCGGACCGAAAACACTGCCCTCACTTCCGATTCTGTGGCAGGTGGAGCACCCGTTTTGTTCATAAATCTTCCGGCCCGTAATCGGATCACCCCCAAGCTGCCGCGCCTTGACCTTCGATCTTTCGCCGGAAAGACTGCGGACATAAGCCACCAAATTTGCCAACTCCTCTTTCTCGAACTCAAACGACGGCATCGTTGTGCCCGGCACCCCGCCCTGGATTACGGACTGGATATCCTGATCCGTCGAGCCGTGCAGAAACCGGCCTAAATTGAGCGCTGGACCACGTCCGCCGCCCCCCACTAGCCCATGACAGAAAGCGCAGTTGCTGCGGAAGGTGGCTTTGCCGTCAGCGAGGTCCTGTTCCGTCTGTCCGCGCGCGGCGGCAGTACAGCATATCAACATGGCAATCCGGGCGAGTTTCATCGAATGAAATTAGCTATTCTATACGATCGCTGGAAGGAATCGCGATGGAAGCCGCCGAACTGGCTCGCCGTGTAGTTACCACACTCAAGTCCTGCGGCCACCAGGCTTATTTTGTGGGCGGTTGTGTTCGCGACCTTCTGCTCGGCGAGCAGCCGAAGGACTACGACATCGCAACCGATGCGCGTCCCGATCAGATCACTGCCTTGTTCCCCGAATCCGGTTTGGTTGGAGCGCATTTCGGGGTCGTTCTGGTGCGCGAGCAGGCAGCACAGGTGGAGGTCGCCACGTTCCGTAGTGACCACGCGTATGTTGATGGGCGCCATCCGGCCAGGGTAGATTTCGAAACCGACCCGCAGCAGGACGTCTTGCGGCGTGATTTCACCATCAATGCGCTACTGCTCGATCCGGATCGCAATGAGGTATTGGATTTCGTTGGGGGACGCGCCGATCTCAACAACCGCGTCGTACGCGCCATCGGCGATCCCGAAGCGCGCTTCCGCGAGGATCACTTGCGCATGCTGCGCGCAGTGCGTTTTGCCGCGCGGTTAAGCTATCGCATCGATCCTGCAACCTTCCAGGCCATGCGCCGGCTCCGCGGCTTCATTCAAACCGTCTCCGCCGAGCGTCTCCGCGATGAATTGGTTCGTATCCTGACTGAGGGCGGTGCGCGTCATGGTTTCGAGCTTCTCGATGAATCCGGTTTGCTTGCCGAGATCCTGCCCGAGGTTGCCGCGATGAAAGGCGTGGCGCAACCATTGGAGTATCATCCCGAGGGCGACGTCTGGACCCACACACTGCTTCTGCTGGAGCATCTCCGAAATCCGACTCAAACGTTGGCGTTGGGTGCCCTTCTGCACGACGTAGGTAAGCCACCGACGTTTCGTGTGGCCGGCCGCATCCGCTTCGACGGTCACGTCGAAAAGGGCGTGGAGATGGCCGCGGCCATTCTGACTCGTCTGCGCTTCTCCAACGACGAAATCCGCCGGGTCACCGCACTGGTCGCGAATCATATGCGTTTCAAGGATGCTCCGCACATGAAAGTGAGCACCCTGAAGCGTTTTCTTCGGTTGGAAAATTTTCCGGAGCATGTCGAACTGCACCGCCTCGATTGCATTGCCAGTCACGGCCAATTGGGGAATTATGACCTTATACAGCGTAAGATGCAGGAGTTGCCGATAGACGAGATAAAGCCACAGCCGTTGATCAGCGGTGATGACTTGATAGCGGCGGGCTACCACCCGGGCCCACCTTTTGCGGTGATCTTGGCGGCGGTCGAAGATGCGCAGCTCGAATCAAAGATTCATTCGAAGGAAGACGCGATGTCGCTGGTTCGGGCGCAGTTTCAAATTCCCGACGGAGTTCCTCGCTAAGTGTCACGGCCTGCTATCCAGGCAACCAGCATTCCACGCCGTCTGCCTCACGCCTCGCTACCTTTCCCTGCCGCTCCAGGTATTCCAGATGCGCCAGCACCTCGAAGACGGCAAAGCGGTAGTGGAACGGTTCAAGACGCCGGTCCCAGAGCTGGTTGACCAACGCGGCCGCCGTCTGGGGCGCAGCATCCAGAAGCCTCAGAATGCTCGCGCAGCGTTGCTCATGATGCGCCATCGTCCGCTGGATCCATTCACGATGCCCTGAGAACGGATCCCCATGCGCTGGAAGGACCAGATCGATGTCGAGACGCGCGAGTTCCTGAAGGGAATTGAGGTACTCGCTCAACGGATCGCGCTCCGGGTGCCAGCCGATGTTCGGAGAGATGAGTTCGAGCATCTGGTCTCCCGAGAAAAGTACCCGGCGCTCGCGGGCGTACAAGCATACGTGGCCTGGCGAATGCCCGGGCGTCCATAAAACCTCGAGTTCTCCGGTGGCAGAGAGGATCTTCTCACCACCTGTCAGCAGAACGTCGGGTTTGAGACGCTGAAAGCTTTTGTGAATCTCGTGGGCGCCGGCGTCAATTTTTGCAATTAGATCGGCTGACACACCGCTGCGCCGCAACACCCCGCCTACCCACGTCCGGTAGTGCTCCCACTGGGCGAGTTCGGCAAGGTACTCAGCATCTTGTACGTGCAGCAGAAGCTTTGCCCCGGTCAGCTTTAGCAGGCGCGGCGCCATGCCCATGTGATCGGGATGCACATGAGTGAGAAGGATCTGGCGAATCCCATCCCAGGCCGTGCCTCTGTCCGCTAATGACAGCCACAGGGCTTCAAAGCATTGATGCGTGTCCATGCCGCAATCGACTAATAGGTACCCGCCGGTAAGTTGAACGAGGTATACGTTGATCGAACCCAATGCAAACGGCAGGGGCAGCACGATCAGAGATATACCGGGCAGCACCTCGCGGCAGTCCGGTTCGCTGGATGGCCTGGCTTGCAAGCCAAGATGCTAGCACATACCTGATGCCACACCCGACGCGGTGCTAATATCCGTCGCTGGCAGCTCAGTCGTATACGAAGTGAAGCACCTTCTTCAGGTCTTCCCAGGCTTCGCGTTTTGCGTTCTGATTGTACGGGCGTAGCAGGTACGAGGGGTGATAGGTCACCATCAGCGGGATGTCACGCCACTTGTACCAGTTCCCTCGCAGCCGCGTCACGCCTTCTTTGCGGCCGAGCAGCGCCCGCGCCGCCGTCGCGCCAAGCGCGCAAATGGCACCTGGGCGAATCACGGATAGCTGCCGGAACAGAAACTGTCCGCAGATTTCCATCTCGTCCGGTTCCGGCGTGCGATTCTCCGGCGGCCGACATTTCACCACATTGCAGATGTACACATCCTTGCGCTCCAGCGGAATGCCTTCGCGCTTGGCCGTGCCTTCGATCATTTGCGTAAGAAGTTGGCCGGCGCGGCCGACGAATGGAAGCCCCTGCATGTCCTCGTCAGCGCCCGGGCCCTCGCCTACAAAAACCAGCCTCGCCTCGCCGTCCCCCGACCCGAAGACGATCGTATGCCGGCCCTCATGCAAGCGGCATCGTTTGCAATCGCCGATATCTGCGCGGATTCTCTGTAGCGAATCGCCGGCCGGCGCCAGCTCCGGCAGTTCGATTCTCACGGGCTCAGAATCGGCCGAAACAGTCTCTCGCACGGGCGCCTCACTTGGAGCCCGTTGATAGAGAGATGTGAACCCGAGGTCCCGATAGAACTCCAGCGTCTCGCGGAGCTTTTCAGCGCTCATGGGCTGGTTCGGCAAGTACGTGACGTAGATGCAGGGCCTGTGTCAGAATTTCATCAGCCAGCTCACGCTTGGATGCTCGCGGGAACCTGAGAAACTCTCCCGTCTTGAGTGCCAGAGCGATCTCGTTGTGGTCCGATTCGAATCCGCTCTCATCCCCGCCCACCAGGTTGGCCACGATCATGTCGCAGTTCTTGGTTTGCAGTTTGCGCCGCGCTTCGCGCTCCAGGTTCTCCGTTTCAGCGGCGAACCCGATAAGCAGCCAGTCCTTTTTATCTCGCCCCAGCTCGGCTAAAATGTCGGGCGTGGGATCGAGTTCGAGCGACAGCCGGGCAGCCGTCTTCTTGATCTTCTGTTGCGGAACCGTAGAGAGATGGAAATCGGCGACCGCGGCTGCCTTGATCACCATCGTCGCTCCCCGCAAATTGCCAAAGACCGCGTCACGCATCTCTCCGGCTGTTTTTACCGGAACAACCGTCGCGCCACGCGGCGCTGGCAAGTGGACCGGGCCAGATATCAAAATGACGCGGGCACCGCGTTCGGCCGCCGCTTCCGCCAGCGCGTAACCCATCTTCCCGCTCGACCTGTTCGAAATGAAACGCACCGGGTCCAGTGGCTCCTGCGTGGGGCCCGCCGTGATCAGCACCGTCTCTCCGGCCAGGTCGTGGCGATGCTCCAGTTGCTCGGCCACTACATCGGCGATGCTCTCCGGGTCGGCGAGCCGCCCGGGACCGATCATGCCACATGCCAGGAATCCGTCCTCGGGCTCCACGATTTTGTGCCCGCGTGCGCGCAGCGCTTCCAGGTTCGCTTGTGTCGCCGCGTGCCGCCACATGTTGGTGTTCATGGCTGGCGCCAACACCACCGGCCCCGTGAAAGCCAGGTACAGCGTGCTGAGAAAGTCGTCCGCCAGCCCGTGGGCGAACTTGGCAAGAATGTCCGCGGTAGCCGGCGCCACTACGAGCAGATCATGTTCCTGTGCAATGGCAATATGCTCGACCGCGCTGGACAGTGTTTCTTCGGAATTTCCGGAGGAAAACAGGCTCGTGACGACCTTACGCCCGGTTAACGCCGCAAACGTCAGCGGCTGAATGAACTCGGTCGCCGCCTTCGTCATAACCACCTGCACGGTGTAACCTCGTTGGACGAGCGCCCGGCACAGTTCCGCCGCTTTGTACGCGGCAATCCCGCCAGCCACGCCCAGCACTACGCGCGGCTGTCTTGGCCCTTCGTCGTCTCCCTTTGCCGCAGGCACTTAAATGGCGTCGGGCGCCGGCTCTTCAATCGGCGGCGTGAGTCCGGGAATTTCGTATTTCACGAGTCCGCGCCTCACTTCTTCAGCAGCAATGATCGTGGGCTTCTTGGACGAGGTGGGCAGAAACGGCCGGGAGCCGCCTTGCAGCTGCCGTGCGCGCTTAGCGGCAACGATAATAAAACGGTACGTGCTCTGCTCAGGGTCGTCAGGAATGGTGCAATGTGCGTTGTTCTTGGGGGCGTGATCAGCCATGATACCTCGCAAACTTACTTCTGAAATGTAGCCAGGATGGGACGAATCTGATCCTCAATCCTGGTCCGGCGAACGCGCTCAGCTCGCACAACCGCTGCCAAGGTCGCCGCCGATTCGTCCAAATCCTTGTTGATCACCACGTAATCGTATAAACAGTAATTCCGAATCTCCTGGGCCGCATCACCCAGCCGGCGTTCGATTACCGCGTCCGCATCTTCGTCTCGCGCGCGCAGCCGTTGCTCGAGTATCTGACGGGAGGGAGCCAGGACGAAAATGGTGACCGCTTCCGGAAGCTTTCTCTTTAATTGTGCCGCACCTTGCACATCAATGTCGAGTACCAGGTCCCGGCCCTCGGCTACTGCCTGATCGAGCACACTCCGGTGTGTTCCGTAATAATTGCCGAAAACTTCGGCGTGTTCCAGAAACTCGTCGCGGGCCAGGCGTTCCTCGAACTGCTCGCGCGAGATGAAATGATAGCTTTGCCCGCTCTGCTCATGCCCGCGGGGAGCGCGCGTCGTGTAGGAAACTGAAAACTTCAGCCGGGGAACCTCCCGCAGCAGGCGCGCCACCAAAGTGGACTTTCCCGAACCCGATGGCGCCGAAATGATGAAAACTGTGGTCAGCGCGCTACTCCAGATTCAGCGATTGCTCGCGGATTTTGTCGATCTCTGATTTTACCGCCA
>JASHOO010000095.1 GCA_030041035.1 Bryobacteraceae bacterium
CGGTTTACGAGACGCTTACAGATATACTCCTAAAATCGAACGGACCTGCCATCATGAAGAGGACGCTCACCGCTGTGACACGGTCGCTCCTTGTCCCTTACTGCCTGGCTGGCATGATGCTCCAGTTGTTCGGAGCCGAGGAAGGCTCGAAGGTGACGATTGTACCGCAAGCGTCGGTGGACCCGCGTCCCATCACCTTGACAGTGATCGACGGAACGGACCTGCGGTTCACTCGGCCCTCTACTACGGACCAGTTGTCTCAAACAAAAGTGGGCCAGATTTTGCAGGGCTCTCGGGGCTTTATGTGGTTCGGTACGCAGTATGGGTTGGACAGGTTTGATGGTTACAACTTCAGAGTTTTTGTGCACGATCCGGGAAGCCCCGCCGGCCTGAGCGGAGTATTCGTCAGCGCGCTGTTCCGTGATCGCGATGGTGCTCTTTGGGTCGGATGCGATCAATTCCTGAATAAGTTCGATCAAGCGACAGAGGCATTCACCCGCTACCCATTGCCGTTCGTGACTTACATCACTCAAGACCGTGCCGGACTTCTCTGGGCGGCAACTGGAACCGGCTTGTACAGTTTGGATCCGGCTAGCGGTCGTATCCGCCGTTACACCCACAATCCGAAGGATCCTTCGAGCCTTAGCAGCGATGACGTGAAGTCGGCTGGTGAAGACAAGAGCGGAAGGTTCTGGGTTGCTACCACACTCGGCTTCGACGAGTTTGATCGCCCGACGGAGAAGGTTAGGCTCCACATTCCCGTGCATGAGCCGTCAAGCATCCTTGCCTTTTATGAGGATCGTTCGGGCGTATTTTGGATCTATCAGGTCTCCAGCAACGCGTTGGCAATCTTCGACCGGACGACCAACACGCTCACGCACTATTCATTGCATGGCGAGGAACGGCCGCAAACTGCTATGACCGGAATCACCTCGATGGTCGAAGACGAGGCTGGCTCACTCTGGCTGGGTACGCACGGCGACGGTTTGCTTCGATTTGACGGGGAGCGCAAAAGGTTCATCCGCTACCGCAATAACCCCGCTAATCCCGATAGCCTCCCTCAAAACGATGTGGAGAGCCTCTTCGTCGATAGGGAGGGCACCATTTGGGCCGGCCTCGGAAGTAAGGGGCTCACGCGCTTTTCGACGAAGCCAATGCCCTTCAAAAGACTTCCGCACAATCTCGGCAATCCGTACAGCGCCGACAATCCCTTTGTCGGAGCGATCTATGAGGATCGACAGGGAACCCTGTGGGTGGGCACACCCGCCGCGCTCAACCGGATCGACAAGGCAGGCAACTTCACCACTTACCGCAAGACTGCCGGACCGGGAGCACGAACCGACGCGATCGCCATTCGCGAAGACCGCTCAGGCAACGTCTGGGTTGGCACCTACGGTCACGGACTCCTCCGCTTGGATCTGCGGACGGGCAGATTCCAAACCTACCGGCATTACCCTGCAAATCCACACAGTCTGACCGATGACTTTGTCTCTCGTCTGCTTGTGGATCACAACGGGACGGTCTGGGCGGGTAGCGCGCGGGCTCTCAATCGTTTCAACCCGACGACCGGGCAGTTCACCAGCTATAAACCAGATCCACGGTACGGCCGGCCTGCTTACCTGGAACTTGTCGAGGACGCCCATGGCGCGCTCTGGCTGGGCACCGACTCCTCCGGGCTCCAGCGCTTCGATCCAACGAAGGGTGAGTTCACCAACTATTACCTGCACGACTTGGACCGCCCGGGCACCCTGAGCGACAACCGCGTAAACTCCATCCATTTCGACGGCTCCGGTACGATGTGGATCGGCACGCAAAGCGGTCTTGACAGATTCGATCCGAGGACGGGTACGTTTACGGCGTTTGAACACCGGGATGGTCTCCCGGGCAACGTGGTCGGTTGCGTCCTGGAGGACGGCCGCGGCAATCTTTGGATGAGTACGAATAACGGCGTGGCGAGTTTCGATCCGCATAATCATAGAGTACAGAGCTACTCCTCCGCCGACGGCCTTCCAGGGCCGGATTTAACCGGCTGGGGTGCCTGCTCCAAGGGCCGGAGCGGAGAACTTTTTTTTGGCGGCTTCTCCGGCGGCGTTTCATTCTATCCCGAGTCGGTCGTATCTTATCCGCTGGTATCTCCCGACAGTTCCTATGCACCTCCGGTAGTCCTTACCGAACTTCGCCTGTCCGGCCACCCCGTGGAAATCGGACACGGCTCGCCGCTGGCCAAGTCCATCTCTTACACCAAGCAGTTGACGCTCTCTTACCGGCAGACTAATATTTCGTTGGCCTTCACCGCGATCAGCTACACCAACCCGACGACGAACCGTTATCGCTACATGCTCGAAGGCGTAGACGAGTCATGGCATGAAGTCGGAAGTGACGAGCGCCTGGCCACGTACACCGCCGTGCCGCCGGGCAAGCACACCTTCCGCGTTCAGGCAGCCACCAGCCGCGGGCAATGGAGCGTTCCAGGCGTGGAGCTTGCGATCGAGATCCTGCCCCCGATTTGGCAAACGGCATGGTTTCTCACGCTGTGGACCGCCGTCGCTTCGCTCACTCTGTTCCTACTTTATGTTGCCCGGATCAGGCGTCTGGAGTATCAATTCCATCTGCGCTTGGAGGAGCGGGTCGGCGAGCGAACCCGCATCGCGCGCGAGTTGCACGATACGCTGCTGCAAAGCCTGAATGGGCTGCTGCTTCGGTTTCAGGCTGCCTCGAACCTGCTGCCGGCTCGCCCCGATGATGCCAAACAACGCATTGATAGCGCCATCGAGCAGGCATCGAGCACGATCACGGAAGCAAGAGACGCCGTGCACGAGCTGCGTTCCGGTGGACCGATGACGGCCGACCTGGCTGAGTCGATCGGTAACTTCGGCCGCGAGCT
>JASHOO010000096.1 GCA_030041035.1 Bryobacteraceae bacterium
AACTCGATGCGTTGCAGGTGACGGAGGACTCCCCGTACGCCTTCAAATCAAGAGTGCGCACCACCCTTAACGGAGAGGATGATGGCGTGGCCCACGCCTGCGGTCATGACATCCACATCGCCGCGATTCTGGGGGTTGCCAGCGTGCTGGCCTCGGTACGCACGCAACTCCCCGGCACGATGATTTTCGTTTTTCAGCCGGCGGAAGAAGGTGCGCCCGCGGGGGAGGCAGGCGGCGCAGAACTGATGCTGAAGGAAGGTCTCTTCAGCGGCCTGAAGCCGGCTGCTGTGTTCGGGATGCATTCGTTTGGAACTCTTGACGTAGGACAGATACGTTACACGCCGGGTCCCACGACCGCGGCCCTTTCCGACTTCCAGATTCAGTTTCACGGCAAGCAGGGGCACGCCGGCTATCCACAGGAGGCAATCGACCCGGTTGTCATGGCCGCGGAGGCAGTGATGGAACTACAGACGATTCGCTCGCGGAGTCTGTCGCCATTCGATCCGAGCGTAATCAGCGTAACAATGTTCCATGCGGGCGCGCGCACCAACATCATCCCGGAGACAGCTACGCTCAGGGGCATGATCCGGGTCTTTGACGAGAAAGTGGCGGAACTGGTTGAGCAGCGCATGCGAGAGATCGCCGAAAGCATCGCGCGCGGCGCGGGCGGCTCGGCTCAGGTGGAGTTTCCAGACCACCTGCCCGCTGTCGTGAGCGACCCCGCCCTTGTGAAACGCATGTTGCCCGCTCTCCAACGTGTTGCCGGCCCCGGCAGGGTGAAGCTATGGCCGGCAGCCATGGCCGCCGACGATTTCGCGTATTTCACCCAACTTGTACCTGGATTTTTCTTTTTCTTGGGTACGCAAAAGCCGGGGACAACCTCGGGGGGAAACCACGCCACAAATTTTCAGGCGGACGATTCCGCGATTCCAATCGGCATGCGTGTCATGACCGAAGTCTTGCTTGAATATTTGCGTGCCGCGCCAGGAAACTGAGTTCGTCGTCGGCCTTGCGCCCTCGATCCACCCCGTTTGCCGCAGGTTCATGAGCAGCAAATCACCTCGCGGCGCCCTTCGCACCAGCAAACCGGGCGCAATCCGTGTCAAGCAGCGCGCTTGATTTAGCTCGGGGCGAGTGACGGGCTTCCATAGCTCAAGGAAACGGCTCTCCAGACGAGCGGCATAGCAGCTTTGTCCAAGTACCCGCCCAATACGGTGCGGGCGCGTAGGAAGAAGGTGGAGGCCCGCGCCGCCCGGCTTATTGCAGAGGACATGACGTTGCAGGAGCTTCGCCGAGCACGCAAGCTCACCCAGGTTCGCATCGCGCGAGAGCTTGGCATGAGTCAGGATAACCCGTTGCGCCCCGTCAAGTAACTAGCCGCGCGCCTAACGGAACCAATTGGTTTACGGTTCCAGATCAAACTGCCGCGATTTGCAGCACTGGCTAACGGGCCGCTTCGTTGACCTCAAGAATCTGATCGGCACGCAGGTCTTTCAGCGTTTGGTGAATGCCGCTCGGCCAGCGGATCTCGAGCGTCGTGACATGAGTCTCGCCGCCCAGGCCGAAGTGGACGCGCTTGTCGCTGGAGGAGAGGTAGCTGCTGGCCGTCGTTACGGTGGCGTATTGCTCTCCTTTTGCCGTCACCACCTTGATGACGGCCCCGATCGCATCCCGATTGCTCTTGTGTCCCACCAGCTTGAGTGTCAGCCAATGGTTCGCCGTTCTTGTCTCGTTACGAATCACATGGGCCGGTCCGTCATTGGTGGAGATCACTGCATCCACGCGCCCGTCGTTGTCGATGTCGCCGGTGGCCAGCCCGCGGCCCACCCAGGCGTCATGAAAGACGCTGCCGGATGAAGCGGAAACGTCGACAAAGCCGTGGCCTGTGTTGCGGGCGAGCAGCATCGGCTCACGATAGCGAATCTGTGGATTCGTCAGCTCGACCGTGTCCAGATCATGACCCTGCGCAATCAATAAGTCCTTCCAGCCATCGTTATCGTAATCGATCAGCCGCATCCCCCAACCCGAGTGCAGCATGGAAATGCGATTCATGCCGGAGGTCTTGGTGATGTAGTTGAAAGTGCCGTCGCCGGCGTTTTCGTAAACCGCATACATTTGATTGGCGAGGTTGTCCACTACGACGTCGGGCCGGCCGTCGTTGTTGAAGTCTTCGAAGTCCACACCCATGCCCGCGTACGTGCGGCCATCCTCATCTACGGCGACCTGGGAGAGCAGGCCTTTTTCTTCGAACGTCCCGTCACCTTTGTTGTGGAAGAGGAACTCGGGCATGGAATCGTTAGCAATGAAAAGATCGATGTGCCCGTCGCCGTCGTAATCCGCGATCGCGATACCCAAACCTTTGCCCGGAATCGCCAGTCCGATCTTCTGTCCGACTTCGGTGAAGCGGCCATTTCCCTCGTTGTGATACACCAGCGGCGTAATTGGCTTGAAGGAATCAGGATGGCAATAGGCCCGGTAACCTTCTTTGTGCTCGCCGCACCAAACATCGTCGAAATCCCAGTCCAGATAGCGCAGCACCACCAGATCGAGCCGGCCGTCGTTGTCCAGGTCCACCCAGGCGGCGCTGGTGGACCAGCCGTTGCCGCCTACGCCCGCTTGCGCGGTGACATCGGTGAACGTGCCGTCGCCATTGTTGTGATAAAGCTTATTGCCGCCGTATGCGGTGACGTATAAGTCTTCGTAGCCATCATTATCGTAATCGCCCACCGCGACCCCCATTCCGTAACCGAACCCCTGGAGCCCGGCCTTTTCTGTGACGTCTTCGAATGTGCCGTCGCTTTTCTGATGAAACAGGCGATTCCAATCCTTGGGTCCGCTTTTTTGTGGAATTGTCCCTTTTGGCGTGGGATCACTGAGCGGGGCGCCATTGACCAGAAAGATGTCGAGCCGTCCGTCGTTGTCATAGTCGAACAACGCCACCCCCGAGCCCATGGTTTCAGGCAGGTATTTCTTGGATGTGTGTGACGCCACGTGCTGGAACCGGATTCCGGCAGCCCCCGTGATTTCGACAAAATTCCCGGGAGTATCGTGCATGGCCTGCCAGGCTTTCATGCCGGTGAAGCTGGCGAAGCACGCCAGGCATAGAAGGCCGATTTTGCGGCGGGCGGCCATCAGAGGATTATCGCGGCTCCTCGATTGTGGAATACCGATTCACCGGCACCTCGCTCAGGACCTGAAGCATCCCGCTCGGCCACTTGATCGTCGCGTGCACCGGGCCCGCGCATGCGCCTAACCCGAAATGCAGACGCGGATCGTTGCGCGACAGATAACTGCCCCCGTTGCGTACCGTCTCGAATTGCGTCCGGCCGCACGCGGAGAGTTCGACCTTTGCGCCGACGCCGTCCCGATTGCTCCGGGTCCCGCGAAGCAGCAACCCGACCCACGAGTTCGCGTTCGCCGTTGTGTTCCGCAACAGCAGCGGCTGCCCCGCAATGGGAACGACCGCCACGTCGATGCGACCGTCGTTGTCGAAATCCCCCGCGCAGCCCCCCCGATAGCTGTTGTCCGGCGTCGTTGGATAGCGAAAAACGGGGACGAACTTTCCGCCCTGATTTCGCAGCACCACGAACGGTTGGAAATAATGCGGCGATTGCGGGTAGACGTGGCCGTTGGCAAGCCAGAGATCCCGCTGCCCGTCGTTGTCGAAATCCGCAAACCCGCAGGCCCAGCCCAGAAAGGGCTTGGTAGCCGGCGCGATTCCCGCCTCCAGCGCCTGATCGTCGAAGAAGCCGGACTTGTCCTGCCGGAACAGCGGAAAGTAATCGTCGAAAAACGTCGTAATGAGGATCGTCAACCGCCCCCGGTTGTCAGGATCGCCGATCGCGATTCCCATATTCGATTGCGCGCTGCCGTCGCCGTTCACAGCCACACCGCGCTCCATGCCCGACTCCTTGAACGTGCCGTTCCCCTGGTTCAGGAACAGAAAGTTCGGATCGGAATCGTTGGCCACAAACAGGTCCACCTTGCCGTCCTGATTGAAATCGTCGAAGACGGCTGCGAAACCGTGCGAGAGCCCCGCTTGCGCAATGCCGGACTTCTTCGTCACATCGGTGAAAGTCCCGTTGCCGTTGTTGTGATAAAGAATTCCATGCCCGCCTTTCATGCCGATCGGCCCGCAGAAACCGGCAATTCCCTTGTATGGGCACACCGGCGCCGGATCCTTCAGCGAAATCGAGCGGATGTCGATATAGCTCGCTATGTAAAGATCCAGATTGCCGTCGCCGTCGAAATCGCCGAACGCGCTCCCCGTGTGCCATTCCACATCCCGGCTCAGACCGGCTGCGCCCCCGACTTCGGTGAAGGTTCCGTTGCCGTTGTTTTTGTACAGAAGATCCACGCCGATCGTCGTGATCAGAATATCCGTGTAGCCGTCATTGTTGTAGTCTGCCGCGTTGGCGCCTGTTCCCCAGTAGGCGTTGGCGAGCCCCGCGCGCTCGGTCACATCCTCGAACTTGCCGTTGCCAAGATTGTGGAACAGATAGACACCGTTCTTGGCAGGGGCCGGCGGCTGGCCCGCTACCACTCGGCGCAGTTCATCCATCCCCGAGCCGTTCACGATCAGCAGATCCATCAGGCCGTCATTGTCGTAGTCCAGCCAGGCCGCGCCGCTCCCGTTGGCCTCGGGGATCCAGCGTTTCTCCGGCCCGCCGCACCGAACCTGGGCGCGAATTCCGGCTGCCGCTGCCCCTTCGGTGAATTCGATTGCTGCCGAACCATCAGCCAAGGAAAGAATCGCGAGGGCGGGAAAAACCGCGAGCGCGGCCACCACCGCCGCGTGGAGCAGTTTCATCTTTACCATACCAGTGTATAGCAACGATAATCTAAGAAGTGACCGATCGTTGGTTCCCCATCGCGTTTCTGGCGCTGGCACTATCGGTGCCCGCCGGGCTTCCAGCCCAGACGGAAGCGGCCGATAAAGATGCCCGTGTGCAGCAGCTTTACACGGAAGCGAAGGCGGCGCAGTCCCAAGGCGATATCGCCGGCGCCATTGCCAGATACGAAGAAATGCTGCGCCTGGACCGGGGACTTGCAGCGGCCTATAACAATCTTGGCGCCTTGTACTTCAGTCAGCGCAATTATCCCAAAGCGGTCGCGATCCTGGAGCAAGGTCTCAAGGTAAATCCCAACATGCCCTCGGCCTCGGCGCTGCTCGGCATTTCGCTTTACGAAACGGCGGACTATGCCAAGGCACGCCCCCATCTGGAAACGGCGGCCCGCGCCAATCCGAATGACGCCAACGTGCAGCTTTTTCTGGCCAAGGATCTGATCATGCTGGGCGATTACGAAGCGGCAGCCACGCACTTGCGACAATTCGCCGGCCATCAACCGAAGAACCAGGAGGCCTGGTACCTGCTCGCCAAGGTATACATGAAGCTGTCGGAGCAGTCGCTTGCCGAAATGAATGCGATCGATCCCGATTCCGTCCAGTCCCACGAACTGTCGGCCGAAGTCATGGAGAGCATGAACAACTACGACGGCGCCGTGGTGGAGCTCAAGAAAGCCGTCGAAATAGCGCCACAACGCGCCGGGACGCATTATAGGCTCGGTGAGGCCTATTTCAGCCTCTCGCTCTGGGATTCCGCGGCGGAGCAGTTTCAGACCGAGCTCGCCCTCGATCCCGCGAATTGCCGGGCTCACTGGAGAATGGGCAGCGTCGTGCTCCAGAAAAACGGGGATCCCCAGCAGGCGCTCGACGAAATCAACAAAGGCTTCGCCCTCTGTCCGAGCCTCACGGACGCCCGTGTGGACCGCGCGCGCGCTTTGAGCAAGCTCAACCGCAATGAAGAAGCTGCCGCCGATCTCGAAGCTGCGGTGAAGGCCGCGCCCGCCGAGCCCAGCACGCATTTTCTGCTCTCCAAGGTCTACCGCGCGCTCGGCCGGACCCGGGAAGCGCAAGACGAAATGCAGACCTTCAGCCAGCTCGACGCGGCGGCCCGCGCCGCCACCGCCGAACGGGTCCATGAGGTCATCCAGAACAAGGAATCCGCGCACTGAACGGCCCGTCTACTTTGCCGCAATCTCCGGATCGATCTGCTTCGCCAGCGCCTTCACCTGCTCCGCTTCACCCGCGTCGCCGTGCTCTGCCAGCATCATGCTCAGGTTGAAGTAGAGCTTCGCCGATAGCGGGTCTATGCTCAATCCCTGCTTGCACGCCTCGATAGCGCCCTGCCAGTCGCCTGCGCCGTAGAGCGCCGCGCCGAGGTTTTCGTACACCGCGACGTTGTCCGGGTCCAGAGCAATGGCGCGTCGAAAAGCCTCAATCTGCCCCGAGCGATTCCCTAGACCACCAAGCGTCAACCCGAGATTGAACTGTACTGTCGAATCTTCGGGATAAAGCCGCGCCGCGAAGTCCAACACTTCTGAGCCGCGCTGCACATTGCCGCTCTCACCGAGCGTCACGCCCATGAAGATGAGCGCCCGCAGAAAGTATGGGTAGATCCTGAGCGCCTCCGCGTCCTTTTCCAAGGCGCCCTTGACTTCGCCGCGCGCCTTCAACCGAGACGCTTCCTCGAACAGCCGGCCCGCTTCCAGTTTGAAATCGCGCGGAACCCGTTGCAGGATGACCCGGCGATCTCCCAAATCCACTGCGCCGCTGGTTTCCCCATACCGCAGCTTTGCCGCGGCATCCGCCAGCTTCGCATCCATCTGCGCGAGCCAGCTCTCTCCGATATAGCCGCCGCCTGGCGCCGTGACATCGCTCGATAGATCGTGCGCCACCTCAAAGAACGCTTCTCCTTTCGACAGCCGGTCCAAAGCCAGTTGCGCCTTGGCATCGCTATCCGTCACGATGATGCGCAGAAACTCCCGCAGCGGCCGCACCTCGGATCTCAGCCTGTCATCCGTTCTCGTTGCCGGCACGCCTGGTTCCGGATGCACGCGAATCCAGTGGTCCCTAAGCCGGAACACGCCGGCATCCGTCACCGGCATGTGGCAGTCAATGCAACCCGCATCCGCATTGACCGGACAGATGCCCGCGTGCCCCTTCACCTGCGAGGAGTGGCAGCCCAGGCAGGTATTCACCGATGCCCGGATCACCTCCGCGCGCGCTCGATCCCGGTGCGGATCATGGCACGCCGTGCACGCGAACGCCTTTCCGCTTTGTATGTAGCACTCGGAACTGCGCATCGCCGGTACTTGGCTCGAAACCAGCAACTCCTTCGGCAGGGGATCGGAGTGAAACGAGAACCCGGCGTGACATTGCCTGCAGATCTCCAGGCTCTCGTCCGCAGTCAGCTTCTTTGGATTCACGATGCCTGTCGTTTTGCCTTGATGGACGGCCTGCACATGCTCTGCGCCGGGGCCGTGGCAGCTCTCGCACCGCACGCCGCCTTGCGTTCCCGCGCCCAAAGTCTCCGGCTGGCCATGGCACGTCAGACACCTGGTCTCAAACGTCGGGCTGATCGTTCGGCCAAATGCCGTTTCATATGACCGTGGCGTTCCCGTTGGAAAGCCCGGCGAAAGCGCCAGCGCATGATGCGGCGTGTTGTAGACGTAGCGCGCTTCAATCAGCGCCCTCCGCTCCAGCGGAATACCCCCGAGCTTCTCGATGCGGGCCAGAAAGCTCAGTCCATGCCGGTCCCCGCCCATGATCACGTCGACCGGCAGCGTCACCTTGGCGCTACGCGGCAACTGCGTCGCGTACACGAAGTGGTTGTTCTCGCGCCGGATCTCGTATACCAGCGCACCCTCCTCCACTCGCCCGGCGTAATTCCGCGGCAGTAATGGTGTGACGAGCCCCTGCCAGGTCTTCGCCATCGCGGTGCCGGCCTGGCTCACGCCAATTTCTTTGTGGCAGGAAATGCAGACCTGCGCGCCGGCATAGCGGGACGCACTGGCATCCGCCGCCGCACAGAATCGCACGGCAATCAACAGCACAACCCAGCTTTGGAGAATCTTGCCGGCGCGCGCTTGTCCGCCTGTCCCCACGGAGCGTTTAATTCCCCGGCGTCGATTTCGTCCCCGTCAACGCCGCGTACCGGTCGCTTTCGCTCTTGGCCTTGTCCAGCAGGCCCTGCCGCCGGTACACCTGCGCCAGCATGAAATGCACCGGCGCGTTTTCGGGCGCCAGTTCCGCAGCCTTCTCCAGCTCCGCTCCCGCTTCCGCAAGCTGGTTCAGGTGCGCATACGCCTTCCCGAGTTGCCGGTGCACCCGGTATTCTTCCGGCGCCAAACGCGCCGCTTCCAGCAAATACGGCAAAGCTTCTTCCGAGCGATCGGTGTCCACCAGCAGGCTGCCCAGATCCAGATATGGCCCCGAGTTCCTCACCGCCGCGTCCGCCTGCCACGCGATTGCCGTTCGGTACGCAGCCATGGCTTCGTCATTCCGATTGAGCCCTTCGTAGGAAAGCCCGAGATTGTCTTCCGCCTTGACGTTGCGCGGCTCGATCTTCAGGCACTGCTCGAATGCCGCGATGGCTTCTTCGAACCGGTTCTCGTTATATTTCGTCCGCCCCAGATAATACCAGCCCAGCGCGTCCTGAGGATTCCACTCCACCGCTCTGCTGAACCACTTGTCCGCGTCCGGATAGTCCTTGAACAGCACGTAGTCGCTCGCCACCACCTCCAGATCGGCCGCGCTCGGGGTGCGATACTTCGCCCCTTCCGTGTACTCCGCGAGCGACGCCCCGGCGTTCTGCTCCTTGAACAGGATGTAGCCCAACAGAAAATGCGCATCCGCCGAGCTCTTGTGAACCTCCAGATACTCCCGCACCGTTCGCTCGGCTTCGGGTAGTCTCCCCTGTTCCAGGAGCGACCGCCCTTCCTGCAGCGGGGTCTCCGGCGCCGAATGCGTTCCCGTCAGGGCGGTGAACCGCTCGGCTTCAGCTTGCGCCAGGTCTTCCATGCCTCGTTTTCGATAAACCCGCGCCAGCAGGAAATGCGTCGGACCGTTTTCGGGCGCCAGTTTCACCGCGTCTTCCAGCTCACTCTGGGCCTCCGGCAGTCGGTTGAGTTCGAGGTATACCTTCCCCAGCTCGCGGTGCGCCGCCGCGTCTCCCGGCTTGATGCGCACGGCCTGCACGAGGTTCGGCAGCGCCTCCTGCGTCTTCCCGCTGTCGATGAGAAGGGTTCCCAGATCGAAATACGGCTTCGCGTCGGTGCCTTTGGCCGCGGCGATCGCCGTCCGGTAGGCCTCCATCGCTTCGTCTGTCTTGCCCAGCCCTTCGTACGCCAGCCCCAGGTTATCCGCGGCTCCGACATAACCCGGATCCAGTTTCAGGCACTCTGCGAAACTGGTCACCGCTTCTTGAAAGTGTTTCTGATTGTATTGCGAACGTCCCAGGAAATATCGCGTCACCGCGTCGCGCGGATTCAGTTCCACCGACTTTGTAAGCCATTTCTCGGCCGTGCTGTAATCTTCCATCAGGAAGTAATCGCAGCCGATTACCTTCGTTTCGAGCGCGCCCGGATCCCGATACCGCTCGCCCGCGGTATATTCCGCGAGCGATCCCTTCGGATTCTGTTCCTTGAACAGGATGTAGGCGAGCAGATAGTGCGCGTCCGCGGAATCCTGATTCGTTTCCAAGTATCCGCGCACCGCGCTCTCGGCCTCGGTGAACCTCCCCTGATCCAGAAGTGCCTCTGCCTTCACGAGCGGGACCGCGGCCGGCGCCGCTTGCAAAAAAAGAAACCCCAGAGCAGCAGCCGCCAGCATTCATTTGAGTGTAGCTTAAACAGGGCCCGCGATAAGCTGGATTGAGTATGGGCAGAACGCGTTCACGCAAGTCCGCGAAACCTGCTCCGCGCCAGGCCGGAGAACTGGCGCACGACCGCCCACTGCCTGACGCCCGTCACACCCCTGAGCTCTGGATATTTGGCCTGATATTCTGCGCGTCTGTCGCCGCCTACTGGCCTGCCCTGGACGGCACGCCGCTCTGGGACGATTCCGCGCACATCACTCCGCCGGACCTCCAGTCCCTCGATGGCCTCCGGCGCATCTGGTTGGATCGCGTCGCCACCCAGCAGTATTACCCCCTCCTGCACACCGCGTTCTGGATCGAGCACCGGCTCTGGGGCGATGCCGTCGCCGGCTATCACCTCACCAACATCCTCTTGCATGCGTTAGCGGCTTGCCTGGTCGTCGTGATTCTCCGAACCCTTCATCGGCCGGGCGCACCGCTCGCCGGCGTGCTTTTCGCGCTCCATCCCGTCTGTGTCGAAGCCGTCGCTTGGATCTCGGAGCAGAAGAGCACTCTTTCAGCCGTGTTCTACCTTTCATCCGCCCTGATCTATCTTCGTTTTGATCAAGACCGCCGCCGCCGGTTGTATTTCCTGGCTCTGACTCTGTTCATCCTGGCCTTGCTCAGTAAGACCGTTACCGCAACCTTGCCTGCGGCTTTGCTGATCGTCCTTTGGTGGCGGAAAGGACGCCTCCACTGGAAACGCGACGTTCTCCCACTCGCGCCTTGGATTCTGGTTGGCGCCGCGGCCGGATTTTTCACGGCCTGGGTGGAACGGACCGATATTGGTGCACATGGCGCGGACTTCAACCTCAGTCTTCTCGAACGTTCTCTGATTGCCGGCCGGGCCTTGTGGTTTTATCTGGGTAAGTTGCTCTGGCCTGCCAACCTGACGTTTATCTATCCTCGTTGGGACATCAATGCCGGCGCGGCGTGGCAATACCTGTTTCCCGCGGGATTCCTGGCTGTCTTGGTCGCGTTCGCGCTGCTGGCCCGGCGCGGCACGCGCGGCCCTTTAACGGCTCTGCTCTATTTCTCGCTCACCCTGTTTCCCGTGCTCGGGTTTCTCAACGTCTATCCGTTCGTCTACTCATTCGTGGCCGACCACTTCCAGTATCTTGCCGGCCTCGCCGTGATCGTCCCAGCCGCGGCCGCCGTTACCCTCCTGACTAATCGCATCCAGGGAGCACCACGCGCCATCCTCCCGGTCAGCCTAAGTCTGATCCTCGCGGTCTTGACCTGGCGTCAGAGCGGGATGTACCGCGATCCCGAAACACTCTACCGCGAAACCATCCTCCGGAATCCCTCCTGCTGGATGGCGCACAACAACCTGGGAAATGAGCTGGCGCATCTCCCCGGACGTTCCCAGGAAGCGATCGAGGAGTATGAGGCCGCGGTGCGCATCAAACCCGACTACGCCGAAGCCCACTATAATCTCGGGAACGTGTTGGCTCACGATGATCCACAGGCCGCTGGCTCCCATTACCAGGCAGCGATACGGGCCAAGCCCGATTTCGCCGAAGCACACGCCAACCTGGCAACCGTACTCGCTCGCCTTC
The DNA here is from genome assembly GCA_030041035.1 of Bryobacteraceae bacterium. Lineage (GTDB taxonomy): Bacteria > Acidobacteriota > Terriglobia > Bryobacterales > Bryobacteraceae > QHXW01. Next base: position 11,258 of record JASHOO010000096.1, read on the forward strand.
CGGGGCGATTGCCGGACGCAATCGCAGAGTACAAAGCAGCCATCCGCTTTCAACCTGCGGACGCTGCCACCCATTTCAACCTGGCCAACGCTCTGAGTCAGAACCCGGATGGGTTGCCCGAAGCAATTGCGGAATACCGGAAAGCGCTCGAACTGAACCCCGAATTCTTAGAGGCCCATTACAATCTCGGGCTCGCGCTGGCGAAAATTCCCGGCCACTCGCAGGAGGCCATCACGCAACTGGAAGCCGTTCTGCGCCTGCGTCCCGATCTGGATTCCGCCAGACAATTGATCCAGCAGCTACGGCAGTAAGGGCCGGGCACTGCCGGCCCACGTGCAGAATGTCAAAAGTTGACCTGGAACTGCGCCTGTCCTTGCCGAGCCCCTGAGTAGGTGGCGTTGGCTTGTTGGCTGTTGATGACCAATCCGAAGGTCGGGTCCGCTA
>JASHOO010000097.1 GCA_030041035.1 Bryobacteraceae bacterium
GCTGTGACCATGGCCTGCGTGGTGGCTCGCCCTACCCCTTGCGTCCCGCCGGTGGTGCGCAAACCGTAGTAGCAACCTACCAGCGCAACCACGAAAGCGAAGACGAACGGCTTGAGCAGGCCTTGCGTGAGATCGTTCCACACTAAAGCCTGCCAGGCCGTCTGCCAATATCGCGGGCCACTCAGACCCAGCAAGCCGGCCGAGACTACGTAGCCGCCGAAGATGCCGATGAAGTCGGCGATCGCCGTAAGCAGCGGCAGAACTGTGCACGTCGCAATCAGCCGCGGCGTCACCAGTTTCTGAATCGGATCGGTACCCAGGGCGCGCATCGCATCGATTTGCTCCGTGACTTTCATGGAGCCGATTTCGCTGGCCATCCCGGACGCGTTGCGCCCCGCCACCATGAGCGAAGTGAGCGCGGGTCCTAACTCACGTATCAACGTAATCGAGACGGCCGTGCCTACTTGGCCTTGCTGTCCCCACCTGGCCAATGCGCGCGCCAACTGAAGCGCCATCACGGCCCCGCTGAAGAAGCCGGTCAGGATCACAATCGGCAGGCTGCCCACACCGATATAGTCCATTTGCAGAATAATGTCGTCGGAGTAGTGCGGCTTGCGGAAAATGTTGCCTATCGCCTTGCCCGCAAGCGCATAGAATTCCTGCACCGACAGGATGACTTTGATGAGAAATCCGGGCAAACGGAAGCTACCCCGCTCTCGATGCTACCATACAACTACGAAAGGACTTACCGACATTGCGGGCATTCGCGTGGGCCACGCGTCCGACTATGACGCGCTCACCGGCTGCACCGTGATTCTTTGCGAAAACGGTGCGGTGGGAGGCATCGATATCCGCGGCGCAGCCACCGGAACCGAAGAAATTGACGTCCTCCGCCCCGCGCACATCGCCGGCCTCGTGCATGCCGTTGTGCTGGCGGGCGGCAGCGCCTTTGGACTGGAAGCGGCCTCCGGTGTCCGCCACTATCTCGAGCATCGCGGAATCGGATTCCAGACCGGCGCGGCCGTGGTTCCCATCGTTCCCTGCGCCATCCTATATGATCTCGCCATCGGTAAAGCCAACGTCCGCCCCACTCGCGAGATGGGTGAATCCGCCGCGGCCGCCGCTACCGCCGAGCCGGTCCAGGAGGGCGCCGTCGGCGCGGGGACCGGCGCGACCGTCGGCAAGATCTTCGGCATGAAACAGGCCATGAAATCCGGCATTGGCTCGTTCACCGTCGACTTGGCCGGCAGCGTGCGCGTGGCCGCTCTGGTCGCCGTAAACGCCTTCGGCGACGTCCGCGACCCGGAAACCGGTAAATTGATTGCCGGAGCCCGGCGCACCCCCGGCAGCGTGGAACTCGCGGATACCGAAGCTCAAATGAAGGTCGGCTCTCATGGTGGTTTCGGCCGCCAGAACACCACGCTCGCCGTCGTGGCCACCAATGCCCGGCTTTCCAAAGTGGAAGCCTCCCGCCTCGCTGAGATGGCCAACCTTGGCATGGAACGCACTATCTTTCCTGTACACACTGCCTTCGACGGCGATCTTTGCTTCGTGCTCTCTCTAGGCGGCCAGTCCGCAGACCTGAACACGCTGGGGGTGGCAGCCGCAGAAGCGGTAGCCAATTCAGTCCTACGAGCCGTCCGCAATGCGCCGACGCTCGGCGGAGTGCCGGGTCTGGCTGGCGATAGAAAAAATTGAGAACATTTCCCCCGACACACACTAATCGAATCTCACCCGTCATTGCTTGTTAAGTACTGGTAGCAGCTTCCGCAGCCGGCGGGGGGATTTGTGTTTATGGGACCAGAGCCGAATCAGGCCCGTCTGGGGGAGTTGATCCAGGACATTCGCAACGATGCCGCCGGGGCCATCGCCGAGTTTCGCCGTATCTTCCTCCCGGGATGCAGCTTTTTGATCCGGCGGCGGTTGGGAGAATCGGATGTACAAGAAGGAGCACAGTCTACGCTGGATGCCGCGATCGGCCAGATCCGAGAGGATAAGTCGATCGAGGGTAAAGACTTACCGGCATTGATCCGGAAGTTGATTGCGCAGCGTTTCGCCGCCGTCCGGGACCTTGCCGCCCGCAACGGAGCCGGACAAATCGCCCTGGAGGCCGCCAAAGCAACGCTGGAAGGGATGTCTCCGGTGGAGCGAGACGCGCTGCGACGGTGTTACGTGCTGGGTGAGTCGCCGGAGTCATTCTTAAAAAGCTTGAAGCTGACGCCCGATCAGTTTCGCGAAATCCGAATACGGGCGCGGACTCAGTTTAGTACTAGGACATCACATGAGATAAATGTCGCGTAACAAATTTATTTCCGATCACTTGTGAAACTTGTTGAGAACCTCCCCCACGAAGTGCCACTTCAAGATCAGAAAATGAGGAAACCCCACCTCCCGTAATGCGGCTTCGCGCTCCCACGTTTGGGGGTGGAGGGGGAAAGGGTTAAGAAATGGAGTTTATTGATCATCCTAGCGAGGAAGTTCTAGAGCGATATTTGTTCGGCTCATTGCCGGAATCGGAGATTGAGCAGGTGGAAGAGCATCTGCTGGTTTGCCATTCCTGCATAGACGCGGCAGAGCAACTCCTGGCCTTTGTGCGGTCTCTGCGCAGCAGTCTGGGATCCAGCCGGAAGCCCAAGACCCGGGCGGCGGGCCGGGGCGCTGCGCTGGAACGCTGAAGGGTCGAGAGATCGCCACAAGTCCTGCCAAATCAGTGTACTAACTTTATTCAGTATTGCTGCACTGAGCCCCCGAGAGCGATACCAGAGGAGGGGTCGCAAGCGTCCAGCTAGCGTTTCCTCATTGGGAGGCACAGTGGCTGTTTTCCGAAACGTAACCTACTTTTTGCTCGCGAGCGGTGCGATGGCTTGCGGGGCGGACTCAACCCTCCTCAACCTGGTGATGCCGGACGCGCAGATCCTGGCGGGGGCGAACGTGGAACGAATTCTCGGTTCTCCGCTGGGCAAGAACATCAGCTCGCAAGTCCACCAGACCGTTCCAGAACTGCCGCAAATCATGCAAAAAGCGGGGTTTGATCCGACTCGGGATCTCAAGGAAGTGCTGATCGCCGCTACCGACAAGGGGCAGAACGGGCCGGCGCTGGTTCTGGTTCGGGGCTCGTTCGATCCCGACAAGATCCGGGCGGCGGCAAGCGGTACGGGGCGGAAAGTGCAGAGCTACGAGGGCGCCACGATCCTGGAGAATCCATCACAGTCCAAAGGCGTTTTTGCATTTCTGGACACGACCATCGCGGTGGGCGGCGATCTCGACCAGGTGCAGGCGGCCATCCGTCGGCGATCCGAGCCAGCGCGGCTGGATGCCCGACTGGCATCCCGGGTCGCCGAGATGAGCGATCGGTATGACATCTGGGTTGTTTCTGCGGCGTCACTGAGCAAGATGACCGAGGGAATTTCCAGCCCGCAAATGAAGCAGGCAGAGGATCTGTTGAAGGCGGTCGAGCAGATCAGCGGCGGCGTCAAGTTCAGCGCGAATCTGGACCTTGGTGTGGAGTTGACCACGCATAGCGAGAAGGACGCGGAGCGGCTTCGGGACGCTCTGCAACTGCTGGTGGCGATGGCTGCGGCCAGTCAAAAAGACGCCTCAGCAGCCTTTGATTTGAGCGCACTCAAGATGACCACAGACGCGAAGACGGTTCGCATTGCGTTCACAGTCACCGGCGAGCAAATAAAGAAGACATACGAACTACAGATGGCGCGTCTGCAACAACCCGCGACGCCGCCCAAACCCGCGGTGCAAAACACGGGTATCACGATTCAATCGTCGGAACGCGACATGGGTACGGTCGTTCTTTCCTCAACAAAATAGCCCGCGCGCGGCGGATCTGCGGCATAATAGCCAGTCGATGTGCAAAACGATTGCAACAGGGCTGGCTTTTTCTTTTATCGCTATGGCCGCAGTGAAAATTGAAAAAATCGATTACAAAGGGTGGCCCAACAGCTACCGCATCTCGAACGGCGAAGTCGAACTGGTCGTCACGAGCGACATCGGGCCGCGCATCATGCGGTATGCCTTCCCGGGCGGGCAAAACGTATTCAAGGAATTCACGGAGAGTTTAGGGAAATCGGGAGAAGAGAAGTGGATTCTTCGCGGGGGGCACCGCATCTGGGTGGCACCGGAAGATGCGGTGACGACGTATGCGCCAGACAACGGGCCGGTGCACATCGTGATCCATGGTGATGTGCTGGTGGCAACGGAGCCGGTGGAGCCGCTGACGGGATTCGAGAAGCAGATCACGGTGAAGCTGGCGGCGAGCGGCACCGGTGTGGAGGTGCTGCACCGCATCCGCAACACCAACAAGATGAAAGTTGAAATGGCGCCGTGGGCGCTTTCGATGATGGCGCAAGGCGGAGTGGGCATTCACGGATTCCCGCCGCGGGGCACGCATCCGGAAATGCTGGCGCCGACGAATCCGCTGGTGATGTTTGCCTTCACGGATCTCTCGGACAAGCGCTGGCAGTTCACCAAGAAGTATCTGATTCTACGCCAAGACCCGAACAATCACGGGCAGCCGCAGAAACTGGGGAGCTTCAACCAGCACACCTGGTCGGCTTATCTGCTCGGCTCGGATCTGTTCATTAAACACTATGAGGCTGACCCCAAGAAAACATATCCGGACATGGGTGCGTCATTCGAGACGTTCACCAACGCCGAATTTCTGGAGCAGGAAACGCTGGGGCCGCTGACAGGACTGGCGCCGGGTGAATCAGTGGAGCATATTGAGCGCTGGACGCTCCACAAGAACGTGCAGATCCGCGAATGGACGGACGCGGAGCTGGATCGGGTGCTGCTGCCGCTGGTGGCGGAGTAGGCGGCGCTTGGAACAGAGGGCGAGGCGTGCCTCGCCCCTACGGTAGATAAGGAGCCGCTAGTGGGCGGATTTCGCCTGCGGGCTCATCTTGGCGGCGAACTCCTGCATCCGTTTGGACATCTCGGCGGGGGCGACGTCTTCTTTGTGGGTCGCGACCGACCAGGAATGGCCGAAGGGATCTTTCAACCTGCCGTAGCTGTCGCCCCAGAACATGTCGGTGAGCGGAGCTTCGACGTGAGCACCGGCGGAGACGGCCTGATTGAAGACCGCGTCGGCGTTTTCGACGTAAAGGTAGACGCCGCCGGTGGTGCTGCCAACGGATTGGGGGGAACGCGTGTTGGTGCCGGGCATCTCGTCGGCGAGCATGATGATCGAGTCGCCGATTTTGATTTCGGCGTGTCCGATTTTTCCACCGGGCGCGTCCATCCGGTTCAGCTCCTGTGCGCCGAACGCGCGTTTGTAGAAATCGATGGCACGCGCGGCGTCGTTGACTGTGAGATAGGGCGTTACGGAATGAAAACCTTGAGGAATTGGTCTGACCTGACCAGGCATTACGAAGCCTCCTGATTTTGGATTACGAGACCAGTCTAGCCCCGGAGAGGCGAAAATTGCGGTGGCGAAACACACATGAGCGCCAGGGATTCGTGCCAAAACAGCCAGGCCCTATTAACGACTCGCTGCTCGACGTACCTTTGCAGCCAGGTGAGGATCTGCGACCGGCCTCTGTGGCTGTTCCGTGATTCCCAGTAATGGGTAAGCCTCGCCGAGACTTCACATTCATTGCCAGATTGTGAACAGGCGGCCGGAGAGATATCGCTCGATGCAGTCGCGCCGCTGCGCCTCGGAGAGAGGCGCATTCGAGGGCGCCGAACAGGATTCTCTCTCTAGTCCGCTTTCCGGCTCTAAATTGGCTTTGAGGAGCCAGGAGCTAGGGCAAGGCCGGAGTGGAGCAGGCGGCTCGCTACTCGTTCACGCGATACAGAACGCAGGCGTGTGGCTGCAACGTGAGCTGGAGAGAGAGGGC
>JASHOO010000098.1 GCA_030041035.1 Bryobacteraceae bacterium
TCAACGCGCAGGGCGAGGACGTCGTGGCGGGCATTCGCACGCCGCAGGATATTTCGCAGCTCGAAAAGGTGATGCCGCCGGTGTATAAGCAGCTTCACGAGATCACGAGCAATCTGGAAAAGCATTACCGCGACGTGCAGGATTTCGAATTCACGGTGCAGGACGGCAAGCTTTACATGCTGCAAACGCGCAACGGCAAGCGGACGGGGCCGGCGGCGGTGCGCATCGCAGTGGACATGGTGAACGAGGGGCTGATCTCGAAAGAAGAAGCGGTGCTGCGCGTGGATCCGCAGCAGCTCGATCAGTTGTTGCATCCGGTGCTCGATCCGGCTTCAAAGAAGACGCTGGCGGTGCTGGCGAAGGGACTGCCGGCATCGCCCGGCGCCGCGGTGGGGCGGGTCGTTTTCACGGCGGATGAAGCGGTGGAGCAGGCGAAGAAGCAGCCGGTGATTCTGGTGCGGGCCGAAACGGTGCCCGATGACATTCACGGCATGGAAGTCGCGAAAGGCATTCTGACGTCGCGCGGCGGCATGACCAGCCACGCGGCGGTGGTGGCGCGAGGGATGGGGACGCCGTGCGTGGCGGGTGCGGGCGAGCTCGAAGTCAACGAGCGCAAGAAAGAGCTGATGGTCAATTCGAAAGGCAAGACGCTGCAGTTGAAGGAAGGCGACTGGATTTCGCTCGATGGTTCAACGGGCGAAGTCTTTGTGGGCCAGGCGCGGACAATTGACGCCGATCCGTCTTCCGGCATTCTGAAAACATTCATGGCCTGGGCCGACGAATTCCGAGGGAAGTTTGGCGTGCGCGCCAATGCAGACATCCCGCGCGATGCCAAGGTCGCCCGCCGTTTCGGCGCTGAAGGGATCGGCCTGTGCCGTACCGAGCACATGTTCTTCGCCGAGGACCGGATTCCGCACATGCAGGCCATGATTCTGGCGCGGGACGAAAAATCGCGCCGCAAAGCCCTGCTGAAGCTGCTGCCGATGCAGCGCGCGGATTTCGCGGGCCTGTTTAAAGAGATGGACGGCTTCCCGGTGGTGATCCGGACGCTCGATCCGCCGCTGCACGAGTTCCTACCGAAGCGCGAAAACCTGATGGTGGACATCGCGCGGCTGCCGCACGCTGACGCCAAGGCGAAAAAGGAAATGGCGGAGCGCTATGGCATTCCCGTGGGCCAGTTGAAAAAGGAATTGCCCACACTGCTCGCGCGCGTCGAAGAGCTGCACGAATTCAATCCCATGCTGGGCCATCGCGGCTGCCGTCTCGGCATCACCTACCCCGAGATCACCGAAATGCAGGCTCGCGCGATTTTCGAGGCCGCCGTCCTGGTGGCGAAGAAGGGCGTCAAGGTTATTCCCGAAGTGATGATCCCGCTCATCGGCAGCGTGGAGGAGTTGGAGAATCAGAAGCACATCGTGGTCAAGGTGGCCGAAGAGGTGCTCGGTCAGGCCGGCAAGAAAGATCTGCGCTATATGGTGGGCACCATGATTGAAATCCCGCGTGCCGCGCTGACCGCAGATAAGGTTGCTACCGAAGCCGAGTTCTTCAGCTTCGGCACCAATGACCTGACTCAAACCGCCATGGGGCTTTCGCGCGACGACTACACGAAGTTCCAGAAGGACTACGAGAACGCGAAGATTTTCAAGAACGATCCCTTCGCGGTGCTCGATCAGGAGGGCGTGGGCAAGCTCATTGAAATGGCCGTCAAAGCCGGCCGCTCCACGCGCAACGATCTGGAAGTCGGCATCTGCGGCGAACACGGCGGTGAACCCAGTTCCGTGCAGTTCTGCTACCGCGTGGGCATGAACTACGTTTCCTGCTCGCCGTATCGCGTACCCATCGCGCGGCTGGCCGCGGCGCAAGCGGCGATCTCGGGTGACAAGACGGAGACGATGCGCACCGCGTGAAATCATTGCGAACGGGCCCTTCCATCGGAGCGCCCGTTCGCGGCTTCCCAAGAAACGGGGGTTCGCTACTTCAACGTGCGGACGAAAGCCACCACGTCGTCCACTTGCTTGGCGGATAAGCCGGAAATCGGCTTCATCTTGCCTTTCCCTTCGGCGACGATCTTCTTCAAGTCCGCGTCTGAAGCCGCCTGCACGTCCTTCGATCCGAGCGGCCGCATCTCCACCTTCAGCATCTTGGCCAACCCGGGATTGCCCTGCCCGGTTGCCCCGTGGCAAGCCTTGCATTTGGAGTCGTAGACTTCTTTGCCTTCAGTCGGTCCAGCAATTGCCGGAACCATCGAGATGCCGAGTAGCACGGCGCAGCTAATCACGCGAGCGGTCATAACGTCATATGGTACCGCGTTTTTGCGACATACGGTACGCTGGTCCGAGTGATAAAAAGGAAGCGAAGGTGATCGTGAAATCCGCCCTCTGGATCCTCGTGGGGCTGGCCTCCTGCCACGCGCAGCAGTTGGCTCGCAACTCGAGATATGACGCGCCCCTTATCGGAAAAACCGATGCCGAGAAGAGAATCCTCGCCGTGCTCGACGGAATCGTCAAGTTGCATCAGACTTACCTCAGCGTCCCCATCCAGGATGGGCGCGCCCTGCGCGTTCTCACCGAGGCCGCCGGTGCCAAGACCGTCGTGGAAATCGGCACCTCCACCGGCTACTCCGGGCTCTGGTTCTGCCTCGCTCTCCAAGCCACCGGAGGGCACTTGACTACGTTTGAGCTGGATCACCAGCGCGCGTCCATGGCCCGGGAGCACTTCGAAAAAGCGGGCGTGGAGAAGCTGGTGACCATCGTCGAAGGCGATGCGCACGAGAACGTC
>JASHOO010000002.1 GCA_030041035.1 Bryobacteraceae bacterium
CCGCCCTGATTGCGGCGGCCGTACGCGTGACCGACCGTGTCCCAAACCTGCGTGTGATCATTGATCACCTCCCGCAACTCGATCCGCCCACTGAGCCCGCGGCCCTTCGCGCTTACCACTCCGATCTACGCCAGCTCGGCCACCGTCCACAGGTCTTTGTGAAGATCTCCGAAGTCCTGCGGCGCGTCGACGGCCGCGTGCCGCTCGATCTGAATTTCTACCGCTCCCGTCTCGACGAACTCTTTGACATCTTCGGCGAAGACCGCCTGCTCTATGGCAGCGACTGGCCCAACAGTGACCACTGGGCCACGTATCCGCAAGTGCTCGGCGTAGTCCGCGAGTATTTCACCGCTAAAGGCCAAGTCGTCGCGGAGAAATATTTCTGGAAAAACTCGGTCGCCGCCTACCGCTGGCGAAGACGCGTCGCGAACCAACCCGATCCGAGCGCCGCTTGAGCTACCTTCCTGCCGCAGCCGCAACCAAACGATCCGGCTCGGCCTCCGGTTCTCCCGCGATCGCCGGATAAACCAGACCGGCCAGCGCTCCCCCGACCAGCGGCGCGACCCAGAACAGCCAGAGCTGCTCGATCGCCCAGCCTCCGGCGAAAATTGCCGGCCCCGTGCTGCGCGCCGGATTCACCGACGTATTGGTCACCGGAATTCCGACCAGGTGAATCAGTGTCAGGCCGAGACCGATTGCGATGGGTGCGAATCCCGCCGGCGCGCGCTTATCCGTTGCGCCCAGAATGATCATGAGGAACATAAACGTCAGCACGATTTCCGCCACCAGGCACGCGACCATGGAATATCCACCGGGCGAGTGGGCCCCATAGCCGTTCGAAGCGAATCCGCCGGCCAGGCTGAATCCGGCCTTTCCGCTCGCGATAACGTACAGCACGGCTGCGCCTGCAATCCCACCCAGCACCTGGGCAATCACATACGGCAACAGGTCCGACGCCGGAAATCTCTTACCCACCACCAGCCCCAGCGAAACCGCCGGGTTGAAATGGCCTCCGGAAACATGGCCCAGGGCGAAACACATGGTCAGGACCGTTAAGCCGAACGCGAGGGCCACTCCCGCGAATCCAATTCCCAGGCCGGGGAACGCCGCGGCCAGAACCGCACTGCCGCAGCCGCCGAACACCAGCCAGAAAGTACCGACAAACTCCGCTGTCGCGCGTTTCGAGATAGGCATAGCTCAAATCCTCCCGTGAGGATGCCGATTTTACAAATTGAAACTGCCGTTGTACAGGGGCCGCAGTCCGCTAAATCTGGTCTACCTGTGTCTTTTCAGCATCACCGCCCCCACGCAGGCGCCGGCCAGAAGCGGAGGGCCATGCAGATCTCGCAGCGCCGTCAGGACTAACGCGCTGCCCAGCAGCGCAATCGCTCCGATGCGCGCCTGTGCGCTTTTGACCGTCAGCAGCCAGACCGCGATCGCACCCAACAGGCCTGCGCCGGCCACCGAATTACCCGCTCCATAAGGCTGCCATGCGAGGCCAGCGAACTCGCCAAGCACCCCCGCGGCAAAATACAGCACGAGCCACTGACCCTTGGAATAGACACGCTCGACGATCGCTCCGACGATCAGCGTCGCCGGAAAATTGAATGCGATCTGGCGCCACCCGCCGTCATGCACCAGCATCGGCGTGACGAGGCGCCAGTATTCATGCTGCGCGAGAGCATCCGGCGTGCGCCGCAACGCGAGAAGCAGCGCCGGATAGACGAATTCCAGTCCCGTGAAGATGCCCGTGACCCCGAGGACAATGAGGGTCAATACCGGCAGCCGGTTCACGCACTATTCCGGCTCGTATAAACAGAACGGATCTTCGGCCAGCGGATTGCCGGTCGAGCCGTAGGCGCGCGCGCGTGAGCCGCCGCACAGCGCGCGATACTCGCACATGCCGCAGCGCCCCTCGAATTTGGTCGGATCGTGCAGCGACTGGAACAGCGGCGCGTTGCGATAGATGTCGGCCACGCGGTCTTTGCGGACATTGCCTACACTCAATGGCAGAAAGCCGGCCGGGCAGATGTCGCCGGTATTCGAAACGAACATGATGCCGTGGCCGTCGCGGATGCCGAAGCTGCGAAACGCGGGGCTGCGCTTGATTTGCTCGCCGGTCATGCCCTCGCTGCGCAGGCGTTCCAGCGCCACGCGGCGATAGGACGGAGCTTCCGTCGTCGCCACCGTGAATGACGCCGCACGCGACGTTTCGAATATCCAGCCCATCAGCTTCTCGCCCTGCTCCGGCGTCAGCGGTTGCAGCACCTTTCCCCGGCCCACGGAGATCAGAAAGAACAAGCTCCAGCGTGCAACTCCCAACGGTTTGAGAAGTTCGTAGATCGCCGGCGCGTCATCGGCCGTCTCCGCCGCCACCAGCGTGTTCACCTGCAACGGCATTTCGAGCTCCTGCGCCCACCGCATCGCCTGCACCGTGCGGTCGAACGTGCCGGGCACGCCGCGGATCGAATCATGCCGTTCGGCCGTCGATCCATCCAGGCTCAGCCCCAGGCCTTCCACGCCATGCTCCTTGAGCCGCACCAGCACGTCCCGCGTCAGCGCTGGCGAAGCGGCCGGGGTAATCGAAACGCCGATGCCCAGTTTGCGCGCCTCGTCGATGAGTTCATACAAGTCCGGCCGGGCCAGCGGGTCGCCGCCGGTCAGAATCAATTGCGGCAGCGGGTTGCCGAATTCCGGAATCTGGCGTAGGAAAGCCACGCCCTCCTGGAACGTCAGTTCATCGGGGTGTGGAGTCGGGACGGCTTCGGCGCGGCAGTGACGGCACGCAAGCGCGCACGCCTGCGTGGTTTCCCAATAAATGTTGAGCGGCGTTTGAGCATAGTCACGCGGCGCGTGGTGGCCACCGTGGTGGAGTGAACCTGCCATGCTATCAGCCTACACTGCGGCGAGGCCTGGGTGAAATGCGGGGTGAGCCGTCGGCTTGACAAAGGCCTATTTATCGATATAGTTAAGGTAGATTCCCCAGAGGAGAAGACTCAATGGCGAATTATGCTCATCCGGAAACCCTGGTTTCGACTGATTGGGTAGCGCAGCATGCGTCGGACCCGAACGTCCGGATCGTGGAAGTAGATGTAGATACAAAGGCTTATGACGAGGGCCACGTGCCGGGCGCGATCGGCTGGGCCTGGAGCTCGCAGCTTTGCGATACCGTGCGGCGCGACATTCTTCCTAAGGAACAGTTGGAGGAGTTGCTCGGGTCGTCGGGCATTTCCAACGACACGACCGTGGTGATCTACGGCGACAACAACAACTGGTTCGCCGCATGGGCGCTGTGGCAGCTCAAGATTTATGGGCATAAGGATGTCCGGCTCATGAACGGTGGGCGCAAGAAGTGGCTGGCGGAAGGTCGGGAGCTGTCTACCGAAATACCGAAGCCGGCAGCGGCCCGTTATCATGCGTCGGGACCGGACAATTCGCTTCGAGCCTTTCTGCCGCAGGTGCAGGATGCGCTCGAAGCGGGTACGTATGCGTTCGTCGATGTGCGCAGCCCGCAAGAGTTCACCGGCGAAATTCTGGCGCCTCCGGGGCTACCCGAAACCTGCCAGCGGGGCGGCCATATTCCCGCGGCGCGCAACATTCCGTGGGGCAAGGCATGCAACGATGACGGAACATTCAAGTCCGCTGACGAGTTGCAGGCGTTGTATGCAAGTGAGGGCGTGGATGGTACCAAGCCGGTGATCGCCTACTGCCGGATCGGCGAGCGGTCGAGCCATACCTGGTTTGCACTGAAGTACCTGCTGGGATTCAACAAGGTCGTCAACTATGACGGCTCGTGGACCGAGTGGGGCAATCTGGTAGGCGCGCCTGTCGAGAAGGGCAAAGCCGCGGTTTCGGCCAAGGCGTAAGCCGATGAAAGTGGAAGAGTATCGGGAGCGCAGAATAGAAATCGGCGGCTGGCCGGTGAACCTCACGACTTACCGGCTGGGCGAGGTCTTCCACTGCAAAGCGGACAACGTGTCGCCCGGTGCGGCGCTCGCTCGCACCACCGGCACAACGCGCGAAGAGGCGGAGATGAAGGCGGTCGAGCGGGCTGGTGAGTTGCTGGCGCGCACCCGTGTGCACGCCGCCGGGAGTTAGCCGCCGGGCGAATCCTGCTCGCCGGTTCCGGCCAATTCCTCGATTTTAGAGCCCCGGCGGTCGATGCGCTGCGGCACAGTGCCGCGCATGTTCATCTGATCTTCGGTGGCTCCCAGCGCCGACTCGGCATGCCCGCCGCTTCTGGCCGTAAGCACCATGGGGCGCTTCACCTCGTCGAGCAAAGCGCTGACAAGACCCTCCAGAGAAGCGGCCACGGGCTGCAAGTCCGGCCGGTCCAGCGCCTGGGCGCAGGCCACGGGGGACGCTGTCAATAAAAGCACGCT
>JASHOO010000099.1 GCA_030041035.1 Bryobacteraceae bacterium
GAGTTTCTGGAGCAAGTGGCGCGCAATCCAGCCATTGCCTTCGGGCCAGGTGAGCGGGCCTTTTTCCTCCGGCTCGCGCGAGGCGAAATAGTGGATACCGGCCCAGGCGGAAATATCCTTGGCCAATGCTCCGTAGTCATCGCGGCAGGCATAATTCACATACCAGCGCAGGTAGGCAGACGTGAAACGCTCCTGACTGAGCCAATCGGCGATGGAAAGCTGATCGAGCGGCGAGGGCTTGGCTCCCAGCTCCATGGGAATGGTGAACTGGCCGGTGGCGCGAAACTCGTTGATGCGCGCAAAGAAGCGTGTGAAGTCTTCGCGATCTCGAGCCGTAGCTGCGGTGACCGGCTCGATACCCTCCTGCCAGCGGCCATGCAGGTATAGACGCTCCTGCGGAGAAAAGCACAGGTATCGCTCTTCCCAAACACCATCACGCAACACGCCCAATTCTTCAAAAAGCTCGCGAACCAGCACAGTCTTCTTCCCCGGCACCGGAACATAGTGGGCGGCCCACGGATACGCGCTGACTTCGTTCTCACCCCAGCGTGCATTGCCACCGCCCTGCCGGAGCATTTCCAGCAGGACGAAATCGTGGAAGCCGCGCTTATCGAGGCGCCACGCGGCGGAAAGACCGGCAATCCCACCGCCGACAATCACCATCGGAACTTTGATCGTCTGCTGCGCGGCGGGAAACGAAGCGCGATCGCGCAAAAGGTGGCCGAGCTGATGGCCGTCGTCGATGAATCCGCCGGCAACCGGACGATCCGTTTTCGGCAAAAGCCCGACGAGTGCCGCGCTAAGGAATTGGCGGCGCGTGCAGCTCAATGCGTGATCTCGCGCCAATCGTGTTCGTAATACCGGACGAGCACCTGATCGTTCAGCCGGTTCGGCTCGGCGTCCACAGGCAGCATGTCATTGGGAAACTGAAATAACTGCGGCACGGTAGACACGGAGAGATAGCGCAAGCGGTCAGGCAGCCGTGATGGCGGCTCATACGGATTCAATCCTGCCAGCACGAAACCCCATTCGCCGAATGACGGTACATAAAGATGATACGGGTAGGTCTTCAGCCCGGCCTGCTTTAACGTCTCGACGATGCACCAGTAGGACTGGCGGGCGAACAGCGGCGACGTGCTCTGCACAACGGCCAATCCCTGTGCACTGAGATGCTTCGCCATGAGCCGGTAGAAGGCCGTGGTGTAGAGCTTGCCGAGCGAATAGTTGGTGGGATCGGGAAAATCCACCACGATGAAATCGTACGGCTCGCTGGTTTGGTCGAGCCAGACGAAGGCATCGGCGTTGATCACGTGGACGCGAGGATCGGTCAGCGAATGCTGGTTCAGAGTAACGAGGTACGGGTGCGTGGAGAACAGGTGCGTCATTTCAGGATCGAGATCGACCAACGTGATCGACGCTATGTCGGGGTATTTGAGGATCTCGCGAACCGCCAGCCCATCGCCACCGCCGAGCACGAGAACGCGACGGGCATCGGCGATCGACGCGAGCCCCGGATGGACCAGCGCTTCGTGATAGCGATACTCATCGCGCGAGCTGAATTGAAGATGCGAACTCAGGAACAAACGCACATCGTCCTTCCACTTGGTCAATACGATGCGTTGGTAGCGGGTGTCGCGCGCGAAGATCACTTCGTCGGCGTAAAGACTGTCATCCGCCGCCTGCGTGATTCTCTCCGCGCCGGCCATCCCCGCACTGAGCACGACCAGGACCACGACGCAGGCCGCCCTCAAGAGCCGGTGCGCACCCAGTTCATTCCGAAAAAGGTACGTGGACCACAAAGCCACTCCGGCATTGATCAGCCCGAACAGCAGTGCCGAGCGTACCATCCCCAGCTTCGGCACCAGCAGGATCGGAAACAACAGCGACGCCGCCAGCGCGCCGAGATAGTCAAACGTCAGCACATGCGCCACCATCTCGCGAAATTCCAGCCTGTTCTTGAGGAGGCGCATGAGCAGTGGAATTTCGAGCCCCACCAGGATGCCGATGACGATCACAATCGCATACAAAATCAGTTGGAATCCTTGCGTGTACGCAAAGGCGAGAAACAGCGCCGCCGATGAGAACCCGCCGACCAAACCTACCATCAGCTCAACGGAAACAAACCGCGCGACCAGGCCTCGGGTGACAAATCGCGAGAGGTAGCTGCCTACACCCATCGCAAACAGATAGCCGCCGATAACCGTGGAGAATTGAAATACGCTGTCGCCGAGCAAGTAGCTCGCCAGCGTGCCCGCCACCAGCTCGTAGATCAGCCCGCAAGCGGCAATGAGGGCGACTGAGAGGAAAAGCAGGATCGGCAATTTCTAGTGCACCGCAGCCGCGATAATAATACACATCCCAATGGACATCGCGCCCACCAGAATCGCCAGCGCCGTGTTGTGCTCGTGCACAATCTCGTTCCATAGATGATACGGAGTCATCTTATCCACGATAACGAAGGCCACCACGAAAATCAGCAGGCCGACGGCGGCGAAGATCACAGCGTTCAAAACATAAGCGGGGTGGAAATCGTTCATCTCACTTGCCTCCAAAATAGCGGTAGTAACCCGCATAGATCGACCGGTACGCGCCTGGGTTGTCGCGCACTGACTTGGGAATGTTCTTCACCTCGTTCACGCGCGTCAGGCTCCAGCCCTGGTATTGGGCCAAGCTGACGAACGCCAGCACCAGAACACCATAGATTGCGTAAAGCGGATGTTTCATTCGCGCTCCGTAAAATCACTCTGTGCCCAACGCTTGCCTTCAAACGACGCCACGCGCCAGGTAGCAGCCACCGGCGGGATCAGCAGGACCGCCGCAGCGATTAAGAAGAACCCAAGGGAAGGCACGTTGCGTTTGACTTCCAGTGTGTACCCCATCGAGTTCGCGTTCTTGTCCATTTCCGGTTCCACACGCAAATAGTACTTTCCGGGCGCCACCGGCACAATCACGCTGTCGTTCCGGCTGCCTTCGGTCCAGGCGCCATCGCTGTCGCGCCCCGCGTAGTAACTGACCTCTCGGCCGAAATCGTAGCCCTGGCCGGTGGTTTCGTTGATGAGCGCGAGATTGAAGTATGCCCAATTGTTTTGCAGGTCGGTGCGGATCGACACCTCAACATTCGAGGGATGGCCGGACACCTCGAAACTGTCGGTGACAAAAGATGCTTCCCCGCCCGACCGCGGCGAAAAACTATACTCATGGTCTATGACGCTCTGCTGCCCCGCCACGAGGTAAACGACGATGGCCAGCAGGATCATCACTGAAAGCAGATTCAGACACAGGGCCCACATGGAGCTCGCCCGGCCCGCGAATGGCGAAGGCTGGTTGGCAAAAATGCCCCGCGCCGCCGGTGGTTGGCCGGGCAAATGAAACGCCTGCCAGATCTGAGAGCCGTTCATGTACTCGCCGAGTGACCACACGCTTTCCTGTTCGCTGATTTCGCACGAGAGGATTCGCGGCGCAGCGATGAAGTCCTTGATTCCGTTCTTTTCGCCAATGTGCGCGCGCCACGGAAATTCGCCCAAAACATAGGTCGTCGTCGCCAGCTCCGTGTCGAACAGGACGTAGGTGTGGCCCATCAACTTCGCGCCACCCTTCTTCCCCAGTTGAACGCGCTCGGGGATCGCGGGGATCGTCTTCACGTCGTTCCAGTGACCGTCGTATTCGGTGAGATACCGGAAGCCCTTGTAACGGTTGAACAACAGGTATTCCGCCCAGCTGTCGGGAAGATCCTCGACGTCCGTGGTTCGAATCTGAAATCCGATCACTTCGTAGTCGTCGCCGTGCAGCTTGCCGCGAGTGCCCAGCGGAATCACCGGCTGGATCATCTGCCTGGCTTCAAATCTCTCCAGCACCTGGAGGTTGGGATCCATGGCGTCGAGAATGCATTTGCAGTTGGCGCATACAACCGAGAGCGTGTGTCCGGCGGCGCTGATGTTCAGCGGTGCTCCGCAACTGGGGCACTTCAGTGCGCTCGCCGCTACGCGCCCTTCGATTTCCGGAGCGTCCATGCGGCGAAGATTCGTGAACTTCAGATCATCGAACGCGACGGCTTCGCCCAGAAATAACAAGGCCGTTGGGCCGCTGTAATCGATGGTGCCGAAACGCGCGTCGGAGGTGCGCAGGTCGGCGAAGAGCACATCGCTTTTGTCCCAGTATTCGAACGGCAGTTCGCCGGCCACGCCGCGATAATGCGCGCGTGTCACCGACGTCACCTCATAACGCACGCCGGACCAAAGAAATTGGCGTGCGCGCGCAATCTCCTCGCCCGGCGGCAACTTCTCGGGCGGCGCGGTCAGGAAAGAAACGTCGTACTCCAGTTGTGCGTCCGCCAGCCAGCCGGTCACGCCATCCTGAAACACGATATGCCATTCATTCCAGCCGCCGCCCTCATATTCATAGAGAATGCGCCCCACCACCTGGAACGCCTTATTGCGGTAGACCCCTTCGGTTCCGATCTGGATGGGGGAGGCATCGCGCGGCAGATCACCGACTTCCCCTACCTTTTCCAGATTTACATCGCGCCGGACAAGGATCGAATGGCAGTACTCGCAGGTGGTCTGGACCGCCCCCGACCAGCGGAAGTGAACCGGCGCTCCGCAGTTGGGACAGTTAGCCGCTAGCTGACTCATCGCAGGAAGGCAGATAGGGCCGGTCGATGCGGCGCACGCGTACCGCCCGTGCAGAGAACTCGCGCTTCAAACATGCCCCGAAGTCCCATTCGGCACGCGGCCGGCAGCAGAATACGTTGAGGCAAAGAGAATGATACTCGGGAAACGTGTGACAGGCAAGATGGGATTCCGCCAGCAGAGCGAGCCCCGTGATGCCGCCGGTCCCGGGGAATTGGTGCCAGCTCGCATCACCCACCGGATGCAGGGACAATGCTTCGCTCAACTCCTGGAACAGCGCGCGCAACTTGTTCAGATCGGCCAGCGCGTCACGGTCGCAGCCGTGCGCCTCAATCACCCATTCGCAGCCGCACATGGGCTACTGCTGGGCGCCTCCGCACTCCGGGCAGAATTTAGCCGCGCGCGGAATCGATTTGCCGCAGTTCATGCAGAACTTGGTGGAGGCCTCAGTTCCCGCGGGCGCTGTGGCTGTAGGACTGGCCGGCGGGCCGCCTGCCCCAGGCTTCATGGCGTTCATCATGCTCTGGGCCATTGTCAGCCCGGCACCCAAGCCGACGCCGACGCCTGCCATCCCGCCGCCTTCGTTCCCTGCGGCGATAGGCATCGACTGCGCCACCTGGAACTGCGTGTAACGGCCCATATCTCCCACCATGTTCATGCCGATGCGCTCGTCGAGCCGCTTCTGCAGCTCGTCGGGCAGCGAAAGATTTTCCACAACGAACGAATCGAGCGAGAGCCCCAGGTCCGCGAATACCGGTTTCAGTGAATCCCCGATCTTCTGTCCCAGCTCGATCTGGTTGGCTGCCATATCGAGGAACGGAACGTTACTTTCGGCAAACGTGTCCGACATCCGCCCGATGATGGTGTTGCGAAGCTGGCCCTCCAGGTCGGCGACGCAATAAAGATCGCGCGTGCCGCTCACTTTCGTGTAGAACGTCTTGGGATCAGTGATGCGATAGGCGTAAATCCCGAAACCGCGCAGCCGGACGGCGCCGAATTCTTTGTCGCGGATGGTGACCGGGTTGGGCGTACCCCAGTGCTGGTTGACCTGCAGCCGCGTGGAGAAAAAGTAAACGTCGGATTTGAACGGCGACTCGAACTTCTTGTCCCAGTTCATCAGGTCGGTCAGCAGCGGCAGATTGTGCGTGTTCAGCGTATATAGACCCGGCCCGAAAATGTCCGCGATACGCCCTTCGTTTACGAACGCCGCCATTTGGGAATCGCGCACCGTCAGTTTGCCGCCGGTTTGA
>JASHOO010000100.1 GCA_030041035.1 Bryobacteraceae bacterium
TAGCCTAGAGCGTGCGAAGCTGGAAGCCGCCATCCACGCCGATGGCTTGGCCGGCGGAGTAGTCGAGCAGCCCATCGGCCATCGCGCGAACCGCGCGCGCCACGTCGGCCGGCTCGCCCATGCGGCCCTGGGGCACGAGGCCCGTGGCAATGCGCTCCTCATAACTCTTCTCGACCTTCGCAATCATGTCGGTGCGGATCACGCCCGGACGTATCTCAAACACGCGAATCCCTTCCGGCGCCAGGCGCGCGGCCCACACCGCAGCCGACATGCTGAGTCCCGCCTTGGAAATGCAGTATTCGGCGCGATTGGTAGAAGCCGCGTATGCGGAAACTGAGGTAATAAAGATGATGCGCCCGTCGTGCCGCGGCGCCATCCAGCGCGCCGCTTCGCGCGTCAGAAAGTGCGGCCCCTTGAGATTGGTGGCCATCACTTCGTCGAAACTTTCTTCGGTGGCCTCGAGCACATCGCGCCGTTCACGCGGCGCCATGCCGGCATTATTCACCAGCAGATCCAGGTGCTCGAACTTGCCGCGCGCGAACTCGATGAGCGCTGCGCGGTCGCTGGCCGAAGACACGTCGCATTGGAAGATCTCCACCCCGGCTGCTTCAGCTTCGAGACTCTCGGCCGCGTCCCGGCGTCCCTTGTATGTTGCGATCACGTGATGCGTGCGCGCCAGTTCGCGGGCGATGGCGCGGCCGATGCCGCGGCTGGCGCCGGTGACGATGGCTGTCGGGCGCCCCATCAACGCCCGGCGAGCGCGTCATCGAGCGCCCCGGAAATCTCCTCGAACGAGATGTGCTCGATGAACGCCTGGCCGTTCACCAATACGGTCGGCGTATGCACCACGCCGCGCGCCACGCCGTCCTGATAATCGCGCTCGACCAGCGACGCTAATCTCGTGTCGTCGAGCGCCGCCACCGCGGCCGCCGGATCGACATGGTTTTCGCGCGCGAATTGCGCCAGCCGCTCGTTGAAATTGTCCACCGTGGTTTCCGCGATCCCGGCCAGCGTACGCCGCCGGTAGGCCAGCCCCAGCTCCGGTTTCCGCTCGCTGAAAAAACGTGCCGCCACCGCGGCCTTTCGCGCCCAGGCGTGTTTCGCCAGCGGAAAATCGCGATGCACGAAAGCCACACGCGTGGCATAGCGCGGCAGAATCTTCTCATCCATCATGCGACGGAACTCGGCGCAATCCGGGCACTGCAAGTCTTCGTAAATCAGAACCCGCACCGTGCTTTCGGCGAATCCCTCAACCACGGGCTGCTGCGCTGCCAATCCGGCGGCGGAAGCCAGCAGAGCCAGCACCAGCTTCGCGCTCATATCTGGACAGCATTCGCCAGAGCAAACTTCAGCCGCGTTTCCGAAGGGACGTGCACGCGCTGCCCCTTGGTGGCAACCTCCGCGCCGGTACCCACCGCCGCCCCCGCCGCGGCGCCGGCCGCCGCCCCTCTGCCGCCGCCTGCTGCCGCGCCGATAAGGGCGCCCAGCAACGTGCCGCCGCCGATCACCTTCGCGCTTCTCTCACCGCGTGAAGAACTGGCCTTGGTGACCCCTTCCGTGTTGACGTTGACAACCTTGCCGTTCACGGTGACCGAAACCAGGTCGAGCGTCAGCACGGTCTGTCCCGTGATCTTCCCGGATTCCTGATCGTTCACCAGCTTCACCACCACATCGGCCCCGCGCGGAATCACTTCCTGGCCGCTCACGGAAACCGGCTCGTCGAGGCTGGCACGGAAAGTCTGTCCCACGTGGTTCACCTGCGAATCCACCGGATCAATCATGCGGACGGTGAGCACTGTTCCCGCCGCCAGCTCGACTCCCGAGTCGGCTGCAGCCGCGTTGTTGCTCGAGGGATCCGGACGGAAAACATTGCCTTCCTGGCGCGGCGCGGCAGGCGCGGGAGCGGCTCCAGGCTCCGGATAGGACACCGTCGGCGCCGCCGCGGGAGGCGGCTGAGGAGCCGGAGCCGCCTGGGCCGCCGGAGCGGGTTGAGACGCTGGAGCCGCCGCAGGCGCCGGAGCCGGCTGGGCCGCCGGAGCGGGCGGCGCGCTGTTCACCGGTCCGAACTGGATGCTCGAGACATTTTCGATATCCAATGTTTGAATGCGGTCGGCCACCGCCACACGAATCTGCCGTGCGCTGCCGCCGAGGAACGTCCCCGTCACGGTAGTGCCGTCCTTGAGCGTGATCGTGTCGGCGCTCAGCACGCCAAAGGAAAACAGTGTACAGGCGATGAAGCTCCGGCAAAACATAGCCCTCCTCCCGAGCAGCCCTGTGCCCTCTATATCTCTTAGATTAGCTGATGCGCCTTCTGGTTACCGCGGCGTCTCAAGCCGCGTTGCCCGCCCTCATGCCGCGCATCACCATCTCCACGAGGCCTTTGCCGCGCTCGAATGCCGCCTGGTAGGAGTTGCGCCTCTCTTCGCTCGATAACCCGTAGCCCATCCGGTGCAGGCGGTCCAGCCCGAGGCCCTCCACGTACGTTCCGGCGTACGCGATCGCGGCCTTGGGTATGAGCCCGCCGCCGAACGGAATCTTGCCCGCCAGCTCTCGCGCCAGCGCCCGGAATCCGAAGGCTCCGGTCACGATTCCCGCAATCTCGGCTTTTTGCAGCGAGTATCCGACCGGCTTGTCGCTGGCCGCCGCGATCAGAAAGGCCATGCGAATCTGGTTGATGGTGAGAAACGCCGTGTCGCTGGCAAATTCGGTAAACGACCACGGCAGCTCAATGATGCTCGGAATCACGTCGGGCAGCGCAGTCACCAGCGAGAACAGCGCGTTGTCGCGGGAAACCGAATGGATGACGTGGTCCACCACGGGCTGGCGAAACGGATGAAAATTGCGCGCCAGCGCCAGGCCCAGTTCTTCGTGCCCGGCCAGAATTTCGCGCACCGTCTCGCCCGGCTGATATGGATCAAATGGGTAGGCGTTGGCAGGGCAGGGAAACCCCGGCTCGCACAGAATGATGTCGAGCTCGTCCGGCAAGTCCGCATCTCCCGCGCGGTGCACCAGTGCGCTTGCCGCCGCGCGTTTGTGACCGGAAATCAGCTCGGCCGGCAGCAGAAATTCCTCCAGCGCCTCGAAGCCCGCGGCACTCGAAGCCGCCAGGCCTATGTGGACCGGCCGCTCGGCCGCTGCCTGAACTTCGTGCGGATTCAAATTTGCGACCGCCGTCCGGATTTCCTTCAGAACCTGAAGAGACATACACCGTAATTCTAGCCGCGATTGCGTACAAATGCACGAAAATCACCGGACTTACATCGGCCGCTCGGCGCCGCGCAGGCGAAACATCACTTCCAGCTGGCTGCGCCAGCCAATGCCCAACCCGATGCGCTCTACGCCGATTTCCGGTGAAAAGTGGCTGAGTATGCCTTCGGTCGTGGGATGAAATTCGAGCGCCGGCGCCACCAGCAGCAGGCGCGGCGGCTCTTTCCGCAGGGCCATGCCCGGAAAATATCCTTGCGCGCTGAACTCATCCCGGTCCAGGTGCCAGCGCACGCGCATCCAGTAATCCAGCGCCTGCAAGGGCAGGTGAAGATCGGCGCTCGCCTTCAGCTCGATCACCGCCAGTCGGCCCGCATGGTCCACGGCCAGTAGATCGAGGATGCCGCGGTCGCCTGCCGCAAACGCCGGCACCTGGCCGTAGATGGGCGCGGAAATCAGCGACGCATCGATGGCCGCAAGGTTCGAGCGCACCTCGCTCTCGAGCCACGCCTCGGGTTCGCGAACGTACAGTTCACCGCCTTTCATCTGCGGCTGGCGCATGCCGGCCAGGTTGCGCGCAAGCTGTTCGCATTCGGCCAGGTTGTGTTCGCCGAGTGTCGCGCGCTCGCCCAGTCCGAAGCGAAACGCCGCGCCTTCGGTGCGCGCGAATTCCAGCCCGCGCACGCGTAAGCTGACTTCACCATCACCCGTTTCCACGCGCTCTACGCCTGCGATCGCCGTGAGCTGCTCGAGCCTGGCCCGGTGCGTTTCCTGCGGGTGGCGGCAGATGTCGAGCTTGGTTTCCAGATTGCCGGCGTCCCGCAGGTCGAGCCGCGCCGTGTGGCCGCTCTCGTCATAAACGAACAGGGCGAACTGCGTGGTCGCGTGATTCAGGTGGCCGAGCCGCAGCGCGGTGATGCGCTCCTCATCGGCCGGCAGGAACAGAACCAGGCCTTCGATGGTCAAGCGGCGCTCGCGGGCGCGCAGATAGTCGAGCCAGATAAGGCCGAAGCTCAGAATGCCCGCGGCATTGAAACCGCCAGTCGGCGCGGCGATCGCCGCAAGCCCTGCGGCGCCGCGTCTGACGAGCGCCCTTGGATAGGCAGGCGACAGCGTGTGTTCCAGATCTGCCTCGGTCGAGAGTTCCACGGCTCGCCACGCGGGGAATTCGCGCGACAGGAAATCGCGGAAGCGCTCGCGAAACACCAGACGCGTGCTCCGGCGCGACCATTCGACGCTCGCCGTCCGGGCCAGATCCAGTAGAAAAAGCGTACCGCGCTTCCCGGCGAAACGCTCGACCTCGAGCTCGATCCGCCCGCGCGCTTGCTCGCGAATGTCGGTCACGCGCCGCACCAGATTCCGGCGCTCGTCCCAGGCTTGCAGCGTGAGGCGTGCATCGCGAGCGTCGAGGCTCAGGTTTTCACCGGTGACCACCATCAGCTCTTCACCGGGTTCCAGCAAGGCAGGCTGTTTCGAGGCTTTGAGGAAACTCTCAACTGCCGCCTGAAGCTCCTGGACGCTGCGGCCGGGAGCCCGTCGGGTGGCGGTCTTGCTCACGGCTTCCTGATTGTAGTGCCGCGGCCGGCATCCTGCCCGTTTCGCTCGGCCCGGGACCTAATGCTTTGTACCGATTCTGCCGATGGAACACACAGGAGCGCGAGGAGATTGGGCTTTAACATACTGATTGTTGATGATTCCGTTGCCATTCGCATGATCTTGCAGCGCACGCTGCGCCGCACTGGACTGCCTCTGGAGAACGTGTTCGAAGCCGGCGACGGCTGCGCCGCGCTCGAGATCCTCAAGAGCGAAAAGGTCAGCATTATCCTGTCCGACATCAACATGCCCAACATGGACGGCCTCCAGCTTCTGGCGGCGCTCAAAGACAGTGAGCAATGGACCGGGGTGCCGGTGTTCATCATCAGCACCGAAAGCACCCAGTCGCGAGTCATGGAAGCGGTCCGGCTGGGCGCCAAGGGTTTCATCAAAAAGCCCTTTGTACCCGAGGAAATTCAGGATAAGCTGGCCGCCTTCTTCACTTAGCGCGGCCCGGCCCGCCCGGGCCCCACGCTCCGGCCCTTCATGCTTCGCCGAGCATCTCGAGCACAGTCACCCAAACCACCCCCAGTTCGCCCGTGAACGCCATGCGATCGATGAGACTCCCGCCGCAGACGCGCAGCGAGTAATCGGTGCCCTCGACCACCGACGGCATGGAAAGCCCGATCCCATGCGGCAGCACGGATTTGAGATTGCCTGCCAGCATGTTCGCCAGCTCACCTAATGCATCGCGCACATCGTCGTTGATGGCCTCGGGCGCATCAATCGCCATGAGTCGGTGCGTAAATTCGAAAGCCTGAGGCCGGGTGCATTCGAGCAGCACCGCGCCCTTCCAGGCGCCGGCAAAATAGACCGCCGCGGTCAGCCCGTCGGCCGCAGGAGCCCCCGCGGTTTCCGTGGCTGTGATTTCGAGCTCTAACATGGTCTGAAAAACCGACACCACAATCCGCGCCAGATCCGCTCTGTAAATGCTCAATGGAAACGTCGCCTGCATGCCGCTCCTTTCAAGGCACCTGGTAAAATACCGCCGGCCCCACCGTTTTGCGCTCGAAGCGAGCGTCCAGGTTCAGCGTGGTTTCGGTGCCGCCCAGCAGCAGGTACCCGCCCGGGGTCAGGGTTTCGCGAAGCTCTGCCAGGATCTTCCGCTTGCTCTCGACGTCAAAATAAATCAGGACATTGCGGCAGAAGACGATGTCGAACGGGCCGAGCGACCGCAGGCCCTGCCGCAAATCGAGCGGCGCGAACCGCACCATGCGCCGCACCTCGTCCTTCAACTGCCAGTCCAGGCCAACGCGCATGAAGTACTTCACCAGGTAGGCCACCGGAAGCCCGCGGTTGACCTCGATTTGCAGATACTTGCCGGCACCGGCTCGCGCCAGCACCTGGGTCGAGAGATCGGTCCCCAGGATCTCGATATTCCAGCCGCCCAGGCCCATTTCGAGCAGCATCATGGCCAGGCTGTAGGCTTCTTGACCGGAGG
>JASHOO010000101.1 GCA_030041035.1 Bryobacteraceae bacterium
GTCCACCCACCGGTTATTGATCAGGAGTTTAGTCGCCTTGACAGCGACGTCGTTTGCAAGCGATGAAGCAACTGTAGCCATACCCTCTCCTTCCAGGTGTACGTGAGAATACACTCACCCGGCGGACGTGGCCCCCGGGGGTGGCATGTGTTATTCAACCACCTTGGCGGCGCGTTGGCAAGATGGACGGGAATACGGGGCCACCCGGCCAGAAGTCCGTTTGACCTATTTTAGAAGCGAAGGGCTTTCACTTTTCCCAGCCTTGTGGCGAGCGCCACAACGCGACGTGAATCGGTATCGACGCTGCCCCGAACATGGACAGAATCATCCCCCGGCTAGGCCACCTAGCCGCAGAGTTAGAGGTCCTCCAGCGGTCAAAGCCCTGGCAGCTTCAGATTCGCGGTGTCGACCAAATCCAGCTTTACGCCGGCACGATTACCGCTGACCTGGATGGCTTGAGCCGCCTTAGTCAGAACAGCCGCCACTTTCGCGTTACGGTATGCGACGTCTTCGCCAGTCCTGAGCGCGATGACATAATAGTCGCCGGCCGGAATCCTCGCCAGTTTGTAAGACCCATCGCTGTCCGTCTGATCCTGCCGATACGCCCATCGTTGCGCCGGATCTTTGGGCATGAGAAGCACGAACGCACCGATCTGAGGCACGCCCGCATATTCCACCGTCCCTTCGATCACCGACACGGCGCGCGTTAATGCCACATTCTGCCGCAGGGCCACACCGGAGCTGATTGTCAGTGCCAGCGGCAAGTGGTCACCCGTCTCACCTTCCAGGTAAGCCGCAATGTAGTCCGTTGAGCCGGCTGTTACCTCGTATCGCCCAGCAGGTATGCGGTTTATCGTGAACTGCCAATCGGAGTCTGCTTGTCCGCCGAACGTACGGCCCTTGTCATCGTGCAGCGTCACTGATACGCCACTTGGCGATGACGCAGGTTCGCCATCGAAAACCATGCGGCCAGAAAACGACGCCATCGCTTCCGGCCTGAGCAGCACTTCCACATCCGAAGCGCCAACCTCGATGTCCTGATGCATGCCCCAGCTAGCTGCACCGGAATTCGCCTGCGATGAGGCCACAATCTCATACGAGCCAGCCGGCACATTGCGGAACTCGAAAATCCCGTCCTTCCCCACCCACTCTTGCAGGAACGAGATATGCTTGTCGGAGACCTTCTTCATCAGAAACACGCGGCCGCCGCTGATATCGTCCGCAGGACTGATGGATCCTTTCACAGATACCGCCTTGGCGAGCGGCAGCACGATCGAGATCTCCGCCTCCGCCCCTGCATCCAGGCGCACCGGTGATGCACCTTCTATGGTGGTTGCGTTGGGATAGAACGTAGTCTGGAAAGCCGTGCCGCGGAAGTTTGGGTCGGCCGAGAACGGAATCGGTTGATCGGGCTGCGGCTGGCCTTCCATGGGAGTAGTCGGTGCTTCCGCAGAATGCCGCGTCACCAGCTGCTTGGAAGTGCTTTCGAGTTGTATTAATGTGTCGGCAAACCAAGGGCGGCCCATGGCAGAGACGAAGTAGTTACCGCGCCGCAGGTTACGGAGGCGAAACTCGCCGGTTGCATTGGCCCTGATCTCGGCTGTGCCCAGAACCTTACGGTCGCCGCCCACGACCACTGACTGGAAGAGGTCGACCAGGGCATACGGGACCGGCTCGCCATCTTCGTCCTTAATCTTTCCGCTGATAGCGCCTCCCCGCCAGGCTTCGAACACGATGTGACGCGTGTCTTGATCGTCGCGCACGACTATCGCCGTCTCCAGGGCCAAGAAAGGAGCCTGTTTGTAGAACTGCGGAGGATATCCAGGCCTGCTGATCTGCAGCGTGTACTTGCCCGGCTGGCTCACAGGGAATGAGAATCGGCCGTCTTCTTTCGTGATCATCTCAGCCTTTAATTCGCGGTTCTTCGTTGAGCCCAGAGCCACTCGCGCGTGAGGAACGGCGTTATGCGACCGCGCGTCCACGACAACTCCTTCCACCAAGTAGTCCGCGGCGGCGAGCGGCCAGCCGGCGGCAAGCACCAGCGTTAAGAGAGCTCTCCTGCTCACAATGTAGGACCTTCCAGGCCTGCCACTGAGTTGGTGCTTCCCGCGGCTTCCACCGGAACAGATCGATGTTCGCCCGCTTCCACAGTCAACGAACTGCCCAAGCCAGATTGAAGCTGCTCTATGGTGGGCATGCCATACCAAGCCGCAATCCGGTAATCACCCGGCGCAACACCTTCGATGACGAAGTGTCCGGATTCGTCCCCATTACCGCACTTGAAACCCGAGCCGCCAGCAGAGGGGATCAGGCAGACACTCGCGCCTACTGCCGGCTGCCCCTTTGACGTGACCGGCCCTTCCACGGTCGCACTATCACCCCGGACCACGATCCGCATTTCTCCCGCAGCACCACCGATCGGAAACTCACCGTGCAAGATATCCCGGTCACCGAGCGTTGCCGACGCCACGTAGTCAGGTCCAAATGTCTGCACCAAAAGCTTGTATTGGTCCAGGATGACATTATCGAATGTAGACGATTGCTCGGCTGACTCTGGCGAGGGAGCAGGCGGCTCACCCGTCGGCGACGGCAGCGGGTGAGGCGCCTTGCCTACCATCAATTGCCGCGCATTCTGGCGCATGTGCTGCGGCTGCAGCGTAAGTTGGACCACTCCATTGAGCTCCCCGTCAGGTTCATGGGTTACCGACACGGGAATGTTCGCGGCGCCCGACAGCTCCACCACCAGATCACGAACAGGCTCGGCGGAGATGCTCACCGGTACTTCCGCCGCCAGCCACTTCTCTGAGTCCGATTCGTATTGCACGACACGCAGGGTGTAACTTCCGGGCGGCACATCGGTCACACGAAAGCGGCCGGTGGAGACGTTCACGAAAGCACGTGCAACGGGAAGGCGATCGCCGTCGCGATACATCTGCATTTGAGTCCAGGCGC
>JASHOO010000102.1 GCA_030041035.1 Bryobacteraceae bacterium
GAGTTATGTCGCCGGCCTGCGCGTAGCCGACGCCTTCGCGCACGTCGTGCGACTCTTCCAGGATGAGACCGTCCCGCACGAGAAGGGATCAGTTGACCCCGTCCGCGATATCGAGGATGTCGAGACCGAGTTGGTGCTCAGTGACCTCGTGGTGGTGGAAAAGCGCCTGGAGCGCCTGGATAAAGACCGCAAGAAGGTGAAGAATCCCGAGCTGGACCACGAATTTGAGCTGCTGGAAAAGTGCAAAGCGCTCCTGGAGGCTAACCAACCTCTGCGACTGCTCGAGCTGGATGCTGAGGGCGAGAAGCGCATTCGTGGATTTCAGTTTCTGTCGCAGAAGCCGATGCTGTATGTCCTGAATATCGGGGAATCAGACGCCGCGCGACTGCACGAAATCGAGCAACAATACCGTACAGGACCGCTCCAAGGTCGCGCCCATACCGATTTCACCGCCGTCTGCGGGAAAGTGGAAGCGGAACTGGCTGAACTGGCACCCGAAGAAGCGCGTGAGTATCTCGCCAGCTACGGTTTGAAGGAATCCGGACTCGAGCGACTGATCACAGCATCGTACCGTCTGCTGGGCTTGATGTCGTTCCTCACCGCGGGCGAGACCGAGGTGCGCGCATGGACCGTCCCCATCGACAGCACCGCGGTGAAGGCGGCGGGCGCGATTCATTCCGACTTTGAGAAGAAATTCATTCGCGCCGAGGTCGTCAACTGGAAGTCTCTGGTGGATCTGGGCGGCTACCACGGGGTGCGCGAGAAAGGGCTGCTGCGCCTCGAAGGCAAGGACTACATCGTCAAGGATGGCGACGTGCTGGTCATCCGGCACTCCTGAATGGATATCACGTGGAGCTGGCATCCCTCATTCACGACCTTCGCTATACTCTGCGCCTCAGCCGCAAGTCACCCAGCTTCTTTGCGACTGTGATTCTGCTGCTCGGCCTCCATCATCGAACCTGTGCCATGTCATGCACTCCATCGACCCACGCCTGCCCTTCGATGAGATCCACACGCTTGCCGAGGAAGTGGATGTATCGCTTTGGCCCGAGCGCACACTGGCGTGGCTGTCCGTAGCTTTCAGTGTCGCTGCTGCCGCACTAGCCGCGCTCGGTATTTTTGGCGCACTCGCCTATGCGATTGCTCAAATGAAGCGCGAGATTGGCATTCGCGTGGCTCTCGGCGCACCGTCAGGCGCGGTCATCCGGCTGCTGTCCGCAAAACCTGCGATCTGTGGTTGTACGGCGTTTCCCCCCACGATCCCCTAGCCTTGACCGGCGCAGCAGCGATCGTTCTGGCTGTCGTTTTGTGCGCTACTCTGGCCGCCGCCAGTGCGGCCCTCCGCCTCAACCCTGCATCGGTCCTTCGCGACGAGTAGGGGTTCTTAGGATTTCCCCTCGGCCTTCACGGCATCCCGCGCCTTAATAAAGCTCTCCACATTCTCCTTAGTCACCAGCGTCGCGCCGGTATCCACAAAGCTCGGCAGCGGCGAGAACGGGTCCTGCGCCCAGTTGTGGTCCAGCGGCGACGGCTTGTGATGGTACAGGTCGTCGAGCATTTTCAATCCGTAGTACGCCATGGTGTACGGCTTCTGCGCAATCGTCGCGGCGATGACTCCCTTTTGAATCCACTTGAGCGTATCGTCGTCGGCATCCATCGCTACGATGGTTTTGCCGCTCACCTTGTTGCGGTCCAAAACGTCGGCGACTTCCTTGCCGGCCAGCGCTTCCAAACAGACGAACGCATCCACCTTATCGCGCCGTTTATCCACGATCTCCGTAGCCTTGTCAAAGGCAATGCGCGGATCGCCCTTGATATCCACCTCCTCCACGATCTTGATTCCGGGATGCTCGCTGAACGCGAATTTATAACCGTTCAGCCGCTCCACCAGGTTCGCCTGCCCCGGCATCGTGAATACAACGACGTTGCCCTTGCCATTAATCTCCTTGGCCGCCACCCGGCCTCCCATCACGCCCGCCTCGTAATTGTTGGTGCCGATGAACAGGAGCCGCTTGCTGCCGGGAGCGTCGGAATCTACTGTGACCACCGGAATTCCCGCGCCCACGGCCGCGTCGATGTCGCCTTGCAGGAGCGCGGCATCGGCCGCTGAAACCAGGATTCCGGTCGGCTTTTCCTGCAACGCAGTGAGCCGCCGGAGTTCCTCCTGTTCCGCTTTTGGATCGTAGGTGTCCGGCCCCGCCATTTCCGCCCGTACTTGCAGTTGCGTGGCAGCCCGCATAAACCCGTTGCCTGCCGTCTGCCAGTACGGTATTTTCACGTTCGAGGACAGCAGGTAATATTTCTCCTGCGGGCTATGCTGTGAACTGCTGCAACCGGTCAGGAGAATCACAACAGCGAGAATCCACTTTGCCACGCGCATAGAAGCTCCTTCGATTATGGAAATCTGTTGTTTCGATTCTACTTGAACCGCGCCGAACCGGCTACACCAGCACGGTGAAGGTTGTTTCCGTGCGTGTCACTGGCCGGTAAAGTGTGTCACGCTCCACCGGCTCGCGCCCGGCCTTGCGGATCAACCGCAGCAGTTCGCTGCGTCGGAGGGACTGGCTGGTGGTCGCGCCCGCGTCGTGGTAAATCTTCTCTTCCACCACCGTGCCGTCGATATCATCGGCGCCAAAGCGCAGCGCAATCTGCGC
>JASHOO010000103.1 GCA_030041035.1 Bryobacteraceae bacterium
CTCGCAGTCTGATGACTGGAGCGGCCTCGGATGATCTTCTTAAGAGGTTGTCGCAGATTTGCACCTGCGCGACCGGCGGTGGGCACCGTTGCACCTCTGCAGCACGCTACACAAACTCTATTTGATGCCGGAAACAGTTCCGCGTCAAGGCTCCGGATGGTTCAACTGTCGCTGTTGAGACTGTGGCGTTTTTCGACGGTCCTCACTAGTGGGAATTAGCTATTGATAGGAATAGGTGCAAGCCTATATTCACGATAGCTTACGTTTTCGTAACAGTCCGGCAGTTTAACGGAGTCGGCCTCCCATCGTCATTCGCGGATGTTTTCAGATGTCGACCGTGCACAACAGTGAGATCAGCGACAGGTTGGAGCGCACCGTTCAGAATACGCTGGGGGTCTTCAACCAACCAGTTGTGGTGAAAGCAGGAGTTTCCGCGGTGGCAAACCACTTGTGCGTGAACCTGTTTGCCTGATGGCGCAATTTCAAGTGAGCCTGAAATCAGCTGGTTGAGGGGGCTGCGCGGGCTCCTGGGGCAACGCGATTCGTTCGAACTTCGCCTCGGCGTTCAAATCGATTCAGTTGCACCTCTGTAGCGTATAAGGTGGGTATATTGGCCCGCCCTTTCAACCCCAAATCTGCGTAATAGTTCTCACCGCAGGCAAAACGGCCACCCGACTTGCTTCGCTGCCTGCCAAACGCTTCACGGCTCGCCAGTTGCTCGGACAAGGGCGAACCTGAGTTTGCGACGGGAGGCGTCTATGTCATGGCCCGAGTGGTTAGGTCAGGAGATCCTGATCCGCCTACCGGATAACAACATCGGCTTTTTCTATGTGGTCAAGTACAGCGGAGTTACGGTCCGGCGCGGCTTCGTGGCCAACATGGATGAGGAGCCGACCGAGCACCCAAAGCTCTTTGCCTGGCGGGAAGCCGCTGAAAATGAAACACCTGACGAGGAGGAGGGCGATGCGAGATAAAGTCCGCCATAAGTCGATCTTCTTCCTGACTCACACCGTCACTTTGGCGCAAACGGTGTGGGTTCCCCATATTGACGTCTACCGGAGGTCCGGCAACTGGCTGGTTAAGTGCGATTTGGCCGGGATCAGTATCGAGGATCTCTCCATCTCAACCAAAGGGCCGCATCTGACGATCAGCGGCGTTCGGCGCGACCCTATGGCGGACCAAGGCTGGATGCATTACTCGATGGAAATTCCCTACAGCCGGTTTACAGCCTCAGTGACCCTACCGCGAGAATTGGAGCAA
The DNA here is from genome assembly GCA_030041035.1 of Bryobacteraceae bacterium. GTDB lineage: Bacteria > Acidobacteriota > Terriglobia > Bryobacterales > Bryobacteraceae > QHXW01. The sequence continues at coordinate 1,261 of JASHOO010000103.1, forward strand.
GCCAAGGTAGAAACCCAATACGTGGATGGGATGCTAATTATTCAACTGCAATTCGACGAGGACGACCGATGAGTGAACCCGAGAAATTGGCCATTATCCCCCTGCTGCCGATCAAAAATGCCGTTCTGTTCCCTCACATGCTGCTGCCGCTTTCGATCGGCCGCCCGAGCTCGGTGGCCGCTGTAGAGCGTGCGATGGCCGGAGAAGAGAAGCATATCGTGATCGTGGCGCAACGGGACGCGTCTGTGAACGAGCCGGGCCAGCAAGACCTGTTTACCGTCGGCACCAACGCCGTCATCAAGAAGTTGGGGCGCCGGCCGGATGGTGTGATCGAGCTGGTGGTGCAGGGGCTGGAACGCGTGACCATCGTCACGGTGGAGGAAGTGCGAGAAACGATGCAGGCCCGGGTACGGACCTTGCCTGCCCCATCCGATACGGGAGACGAAGTCGAGGCGCTGCGCCGCGCGGTGCTCGACATCGCGCAACAGGCCATTGCTATGACACAAGTACAGGCGCCTGAGGAATTGGCACGGTTGATCCTGGTGCATGAGGACCCGGCCCGGCTTGTTTACATGCTCGGCTCCGTACTCAGCCTGGATGTGGAGAAGGAGCAGGCACTGCTCGAAGCGTCGACGCGCCTCGATGCCCTGCGGCTGATGCACACCTACCTCTCGCACGAGGTGCATGTGTTGGCGCTGCGCAACAAGATCGTCAGCGAAGCCGAGACTGAGATCAGCAAAGAGCAGCGCGAGTACATGCTCCGGCAGCAACTGCGGGCGATTCAACAGGAATTGGGGGAGCAAGGTCCGGAGCAGGCGGAGTCCGAACAACTGCGCGACCGGCTGGCGCAGGCCGATCTTTCCGAAGAAGTTCGCAAGCAGGCCGAGCGTGAGCTGAAACGGCTGCAAAAACTGCCGCCTGCTGCGCCGGATTATCACGTGATCCGGTCGTACCTGGAGCTGGTGGTGGACCTGCCGTGGCGCAAGCGCTCGCCGGAGACCATCGATATTGTGCGCGCCCGCGCGGTTCTCGATGAGGATCACTACGATCTGAAAGAAGTGAAGGAGCGCATCCTGGAGCAACTGGGGGTTCTCAAGATGAACCCGCAGGCCAAAGCCCCGATCCTGTGCTTTGCCGGGCCGCCGGGCACGGGAAAGACTTCGCTGGGCCAGTCGATTGCGCGAGCCATGGGCCGAAGATTCGAGCGCATGAGCCTTGGCGGGCTGCACGATGAAGCCGAGCTGCGCGGCCATCGCAGAACCTACATCGGCGCGATGCCCGGACGGATTATCGAGGCGATCCGTCGCGCCGGAGTCAACAATCCGCTCCTGATGCTGGACGAGGTGGACAAGCTGGGCCAGGATTTCCGCGGCGACCCGGCATCGGCACTGCTGGAGATTCTCGACCCGGAGCAGAACAAGAACTTCCACGATAACTATTTGGATATGCCTTTTGATCTCTCGAAGGTCTTTTTCATTACCACCGCGAATACGTTTGAGACCATCCCGCGGCCGCTGCTGGACCGCATGGAAGTTCTCACTCTTTCCGGCTACAGCGAGGAAGAGAAATGCCAGATCGCTAGGCGTTATCTCATTCCGCGGCAAATGCAGGACTCGGGGCTAACCTCGGCCCAGTTCGGGATTACCTCGGACGCGTTGCGAAAAGTCGTCGAGTGTTACACACGTGAGGCGGGACTTCGACAGTTGGAGCGGGCGATCGGCCGGCTGGCACATAAGGCAGCGTTGAGTTTTGCCGAAGGCAAGAGCGAACCGGTGAGCGTCCGGCCCGAGGATCTATCGGATCTGCTGGGGCCGGAGCGATTCTTCCTGGAGCAGGCCCGCGACGTCTTGCCGCCGGGTGTCGCTGTCGGTTTGGCGTGGACGGAAACGGGCGGAGACGTGTTGTATGTCGAGGGCACGCTCTTGCCCGATGGACAGGGACTGACCTTGACAGGGCATCTGGGGGAGGTGATGCAGGAGTCGGCCAAGGCGGCACACAGCTACGTCTGGTCACATTGCGACGAGCTGTCCATTGATCGCACGCAGTTCCGCAAATCAGGCGTACATATTCATGTCCCGGCCGGAGCGATCCCGAAAGATGGGCCTTCGGCCGGTGTCACCATGCTTTCCGCGCTGGCGTCGCTTTACGTGGGACACGCCAACCGCAAAGATACGGCGATGACCGGCGAGATCACGCTTTCCGGCCTGGTTCTGCCGATTGGCGGGGTGAAGGAGAAGGTGCTGGCGGCCCGGCGCGCCGGTCTGCGGCGCATCATCCTCCCCAAGGAAAACGAAAAGGATTTGCGCGAACTTCCCGATGACGTCCGAGCCGAAATGGAATTCGTTTTTGTGCGGCATGTCAAAGAAGTCTTGGCAGCCGCGATTCCGGAACTGGCCGAAAGACTGGCCCTTGAACCCGTCGCCTGTTGATGGAGGCACATTATGTCTGTCTTGTATCTGATTCCCCTTTGGTTCATTCTGGCTTTGCTGATTCCACTGACCTGGTCGGTGAACAAAGTTTACAGCCGATCCCGCGGAAAACGCGTTGTGATCTGCCCGGACAACCACCGCGCCGCCAATATCGAACTGGATGCACGGCACGCAGTAGCGATGCACATCGCGGGGAATCCAGGGCACAAGATCCAGAGTTGCTCGCGGTGGCCCGACCGGCAGGATTGCGGCAGGGAATGCCTGGCGCAAGTTCCGCGCTAGGCGTGAGAAAGAAGCCCTTGGCGTCCGCGGGCGGCGCTACTCCCAATTGGGCTCGCCCTTGGCCCGCCGAGAGGATAAGGTTGCCTGCCCATCGCCTTTGGTAAATCGGATTTCAGATTGTTGAACGAATCTTACGGGACCCAAGTGAACATCGAAAACTTGCGTCTATGACTTGACCATCAGGTGAATGCCGCTGAGCGGGCTGCTACACGGGACCTCGCGAACGTTTGTGATCGTGCCTAGAAGGATAATCTCCGTCGCCTGAATCAGAGGATCTCCTTATCCCATACGGAAACTAATCTTGGGGCTGCTGAATCGGTTCACTTGTGAAACGTCGATGATCGCGCGCGAGGTGACCTCAAACCAGATGCCCTTACCTCACCGATTCTAACTGCATCATCCAGATGTCCGTGTGACTCGTCGAGGTTGGTGACGATCTTGTCCTTCGCAACGTTGATTTCCATGTGATTCGATCGGGAAATGCCGGCGTATAGACGCTGAGCACCGTGAGATTGTAATAGACGACTTCGCCAGCTTGGACGTTCGACCCGAACGCTTGCATCGGGAGGCATCGTGTCCGTTTTACCGGCAGTGATTGCCCCTGTTTGTGCTGTGACCTTTGGGAGAGAAGAGGGGCACCACGCCGGCAGCGTGATGCCCAGATTCTCCACTGCTATTTACTCGTATCTTGCGAACCCAGAGCCGACGACGCTTTGAGTTGCGCCGGTAGTACCGATAGTGCCCGTGGCACCCGAACTTGCGCCAGTGCTCGTCGCACTCGGACTTGCAAACGTGAAGAGGAGCTCCGGATAGACGGCCTGGGGGCCATTGGGTGTGGCGGTCGAGCTGTTTTGTGTCTGAACGATCATGAAATTCAGGCTCTGCATTGTACCGGCGCTGTCGATGATCTGGGCTGTACCGGAGCAGTCATCTGCTACAGTGTACGTGCCGGTAAGCTGTAAGTTCGGCAGCGGGGACTGGGTTGCCAGAGCGTCCTTGATGAATAGACCGCCGCCATTGGCCGACAGACGGCCGATCAAAGACAACACGCCGAGTGATGAGCTGGAGGTGGTGCCGGGTGAGGTGCCAGTGGTAGTGCTCGACGTGGTTGACGGCGTACTCCACTGCAACACCAAGCCGAAGACTCCGCTTACGTTGCTTTCCGTACAGCCGCTGAATTGCAGGGTTCGCCGCAGCCTAATAACTGCCCCAGTGTTTGACGCTGCTGTTTGCGTCAAGTCAATTTCGGCCCCGCTGTTCAAGACCATTCCCTGTACGGTGAGAGTCGCTGGTGTGGCTGTCGTTGTGGAACCAGAAGTGGTTCCAGTTCCCGTACTGGTTCCGGTGCTGCTGCCAGTCGAGCTGCTACTACTGTTGCCGGTCGAACTGCTACTACTGCCCGCCGTTCCCGGTGCTGTCACTGGCATGCCAATAAACACATCGTTCAGCGTCATAGAAACCGAGCAGTCGGAATTCACTGTGTAAGTTCCTACTGACGTCAGAGCTCCAGTTGGACTCGACGCCGCCAGCAGGTTGCCGGCTCCATCAGCCACTATCCGTCCGACGACGGCAAATGGTAATGTGCCGGACATTCCGCCGATTAGTTGGCCAAGTGGTATGTTACTCACGGTTACCGGAGTGCTACTTATAGTTCCGTTGCTGGACCCTGTACTGTTTCCACCCGTTGAAGTATCGGTGGCTCCACTCGTTCCCGGAGGTGTCACGGGGACACCAGGAAACATGACTCTCGACCCGACAAATGCGTAGGCACCTCCTACATCACCGTTTCCATTGCATGATTGTGCATTCAGGTGAGACACAGCAATAGTTGTTACAACAATCATCAGTACACTTATAAACGTGGACACTCGTCTCATTTGCGTCTCCTAGCCGTAATAATTAGTTAGTATGTCTTAAACGAAATGGCGAACCAGCTACGCAGCAGTATATAGTTCATTGAAGTGTTTTCAAAGCATTATCAATCTCTAATTGTGACTCGTCCGACACTTAGCTTTATCGAGACAACTCGTCGTAACTAATTACCTGAGGTCCTACTGTGTAGACGTGATGGACGGCACAACACCAAAGGTGATAATGATATGAATCGTCCGTTGTGATACTGAGTTGATGACGAGGGTGAATGCGAACGGTATCGGCATTGAGCCCGGCGAATCGGTGGAGGCGGCTGATCAAACCAGTCTGCACCTGATCTGCTCAGCAAACGTGCCGGTCCTATGAGGCAGCACGCTGGCTTTGTGAGGACTCCACCACTGGCAGTGTGCGCTATACTTCCCGCTACGACATAACCTGTTGGTCTACTGCTGGAGAATACGCCATGAATCGACGCGCGTTTGTGTTATCGGGGCTGTCATCGGTTGCCTACGCGGCCGTGCCCGGAAATCTGAAAATCACTGCGGTCAAAGTGATTGTGACGAACCCGGCTCGGGCACCGCTTGCGAACTACGTGCTGGTCAAAGTCGAGACCAATCAGGCCGGTCTCTGGGGTTGGGGAGATTGCACGTGCACGGGAAGCGAGTTGGGCGTTGCCAAGTTCCTAGAAGAGCACATGGCGCCCGGCCTCATGGGGCGCAATCCCATGCGGATCGAAGACCTGTGGCAGACCTTGTTTTTTCTGCCGTATTACCGATCGGGTTCGGTGCACATGTCGGCCATCAGCGGCATTGACATGGCGCTGTGGGACATCAAAGGCAAGGTTGCGGACTTGCCGGTGTATGAGCTGCTGGGCGGACGGGCACGAGAGCGGCTGCTTACCTATACCACTGCCAGCGGGCGTGATTTCCACGAGGTTGAGGAGAACGCACGCAAACAGATGGCGCGGGGCTACAAGGTCATCAAAGTACAGGTGCTCACGCCGGGGATGGAATCGGGTTATAGCGTGCCGCAGTCCGACCGACAACGCGCGGCGACTCAAAAGGCGTACGAGGAAGGACTACCGCCCTCAGAAACGTGGGAACCCGGTGCCTACGTGCGCACAGTCCCGAAACTTTTTGATTACCTGCGCAAAACACTCGGTGACGATATTGGCCTGCTGCACGACGTTCACGAGCGGATCACGCCGAACCAGGCTGTTGCCTTGGCACAGGATCTGGAGCCGTACAAACTGTTTTACCTCGAAGATCCGCTCCCGCCCGAGCATCTGGATACGTTCAGATTGATTCGCCAGCGCGCGAGCACACCGATCGCGATGGGCGAGCTCTACGTGGGAGCGTGGGAAGGGTTGAACCTGATCGAGGAGCACCTGGTTGACTACGTTCGAAATGATCTCGCGCATTGCGGCGGCATCACGACCGGGAGGAAGGTCGCGACTGCGTGCGAGCCCAAAGGTATCCTGACGGCGTGGCATGGACCTGGAAACATTGCGCCCATATCGCACATGGCCAATGCGCACGTAAGCCTCTCGGTTCCGAACTTCGGCATTGAAGAATGCGAGGTAAACTGGCCGCCGGCGGTTCACGAGGTTTTTTCGGACATGCCCACATTCGCGGACGGTTATGTCAATATCAGCGACAAACCGGGGCTGGGTGTTGAAGTGAACGAGACTGCCGCTGCCAAATATCCGTACCTGCGCCGGCTGAGGCCCACGATCCGGCGAGCGGACGACACAGCCTGGCCGTACTGACCGCGTCAGTCCCACTAATTTTCAGACGGCTTTTCGATGTGATCAATCACGATAACATCGGCAGGCGCCTTAGTCGATTCAAGCTTCAATCCAAGCTGTTGCTGCATGGCCGTGAACAAATCCGGGGGCGCGTCGGGGGTGTCAGCCGGGGCGGGGGGCCTGCCGCCGAGATCGGCAAACTGAAACTCGTCGGGCGTCCACTTCAGCGTGAAATCAAAACGCCCGGAAAGGCCCGTCTGATCGACGACCGGTTTATCCAGGACGACGCTCTGCATGACTCCGGCAAATTCCCCGATGGTGGCGTTCCGCGCGGGCAGGTTGCCGAGTCCACGGAAAAACAGACCGGGAAGCGTGGAATCGCTTTCGCTCTTGGTGAGCTTTGGCCCGCCTTTAGCGATAACGATCGCATAGACGGAAAGCTCCTTTTTTTCGCGATGGAAGACCAGCTTGAAACGATCGGCCAACAGCTTCTGAAGCATGTTCCGCACCTGATCATGGTTGGGCTGACCTTCAACGTCGGGTGTTCCGAGCAGATCGTATTTTTCCGTTTCGAGCCACGCCGGGCCGCCAATGATTTGCCGGACGTGGATTCCAAAAGCAAACTTGATGAGGTCGTTGACCGTTGTGTTGAGTGTTGTGAACTCCCGGCCGTTCATGCGGAATGCTTTGCCGGGTGTATCGGGCTTACTCGGCTTAATCGTCGCCACTTCAAACACCGGCTGGGCGTCGGCCGGCATCGGTTTCGGGCGCGGAGGTGGTTCGGGAATGGTCCATTCGGTCTCCGGCGTGGCGCGCTTGAGGATCAACGGAAGAGGATTACCCTGAGTCCACGTTCCCGTGATCAGGGTAGCGTCCTCACTCAGCTTTCCTTCATATTTGCCGTCAATGGCCTCGACGCTCATTTTCACAGTGGAACCTTGTAGCGAAATCGAACTGGCGGGGATGCCCTGGCCGCCTTGGTCGATGCTGTGGAGGACGGCTTTCAGCGCGCCATTGTCGCCTTTCGAAATCTTGAGCACAATCCGTAAGTCTCGTTCGGCCTTCAATGTGCCCTGCCAGGTCCCGGTTAGATCCTGAGCCAGCAAAGTGGCTATACAGAACAGGCCAAGAACAGTCAGAGCAATCAACCTTTTCATAAGCGACCTCCTTTCGGGTAGCGCCCATTGTACTGCCGGCGGTCGATCAACACCATGGCTGCGGTGGCCCACAAAGATCCTGCGTGACCAAAGCATTTGACTTACGTCATATTGTCATAGTAGAGTCACAAACAGGAATAGTAGATCGCAATGGCCATACCCAAGTTAACCAAGCTGGAGCTTCAGATTATGGAAGCGCTGTGGAACGGGGGTGCGTCCTCGATTCGCGAGATTCAGGAAGCGTTTCCTGAGCGCAACCGCCCTGCCTACACCACGATACAGACCACCGTCTATCGGCTGGAAGACAAGAAGGCGTTGCGCCGTGCCAAGCGAATCAGCAACGCCGATATCTTCGAAGCAGCGATATCGCGTGAGGCAGCGCAAAGAACGCTTATTGATGAATTGTTGGATCTGCTGGGCGGCCGCCCCCAACCCGTGATGGCCCACCTGGTGGAATCGGGCAAACTCACACTTGCCGACGTCCAGGAAGCGGAAAAGGAGCTGCGCAAGCTGGCAAGGAAGGACAAAAACCAATGATCACTCAACACTGGTCATCGGCGTGGGCAACGATCGCGCCGGGAGTAGGGAATCACCTTTGGCAGTCAACGTTGTTTGCGGCGGCGGCGGGCCTGCTGGCGTTTGCGATGCGGCGGAATCAGGCACGCGTGCGGTACGGCCTTTGGCTGGCTGCATCGATAAAATTCCTCGTTCCCTATTCTTTGCTGGTCAGGGCGGCGAGCTACGTAGCGTGGCCGATCGCGGCACAGGCGCGAACGTCGCCGATCTCACTTGTTGTGCAGCAAGCCGGTCAGCCGTTTGCGGTGGAGAGCGGTTTCGGTGCGACGGCCGCGCCGACGACCGGTGCGGGAAGCGTGTTCTCCGGCCTCGTACTCGCTGCCTGGCTCTGTGGCTTCCTGGCCATTCTGTTTTTCTGGTGGGCGCGCTGGCGGCGAGTGAAGGCTGTGGTTCGCACCTCGATGCCGTTGCGCGACAGGCCCGAAGCGGAAGCACTGTGCCGCGTCCAGCAACGCATGCGAATTTGCCAGCGCGTTAGATTGATGGAGACGACGACGTCGGTGGAGCCCGGTATCTTCGGCTTCTTCCGTCCCGTCTTGCTGCTGCCTGCAAACATTGCAAGGCGCCTGGGATGCGAACATTTCGAAGCGGTGCTGGCGCATGAACTGTGCCACGTGCGGCGCCGTGACAACCTCGTTTACGCGATTCATATGCTGGTCGAGGCCATCTTCTGGTTCCACCCTCTGGTCTGGTGGATGGGAACACGGTTGGTGGAGGAACGCGAGCGCGCTTGCGACGAAGAAGTGTTGAAGCTCGGCAACGATCCGGAAGTTTATGCCGAGAGCATTCTGAAAACTTGTCAACACTATCTGGAATCGCCGCTAGCCTGCATGTCAGGAATTACGGGGTCGGACTTAAAGACGCGGATCGTTCGCATTATGACTGCGGAAGTCGCGAAGAAGCTTAGTCGCAGTCGGAGATTGCTTTTAGGCATAGCCGGACTTGCGGCTGTATCTGGGCCAATGGTTCTCGGAATTCTCAACGCGCCGCCGAGCCAGGCGCAAGAGTCGACATCGGCGACTGCATTCGCTCCGAAATTCGAAGTAGCGTCGATCAAACCGAGCACGGGGGGCGGCATCGGGCCCTTCCGGGTGTTTCTCGATCCCAGTGGAAGGTTCGTCGCCGACGGCATTACTGTTCGATTGCTGCTGGAGCAGGCGTATGGGGTGAAGGATTCCCAAATCTCGGGCGCACCCGGTTGGATCGACTCGGAGCATTACGATATCCAGGCCAAGCCGGAGGACAGTTTCGCGCAACAAAAGCTGAGCCGTGACGAACGCTTCCGGCAAGTTTCTTCCATGATGCAGTCTCTGCTGGCGGACCGATTCAAACTCGTAGTGCGTCACGAAACCAAAGAGCTACCGGTGTACGCACTGACAGTGGCGAAGGGCGGCTCTAAACTGCACGAGGCCGCGCCTGGGCCGCCAGAACCCGAGTCCCCACCTCCTCCTCCGCCAGGAGGCCCAAGAGGGCTAGGAGGGCCAGGAGGACCGCCGGGAAGAGGCTTCATCCGGATGATGCCGGGAGAGTTTAATGCGAACGCCGTTGGCGTGGACAGACTGGCCGACATACTTTCGCGGATCGTAGGTCGCGTGGTAGTCAATGAAACCGGGCTGACCGGCCAGTATGACTTCACCCTAAAGTGGACGCCGGAACAAGGTGAAGGCCCCATGATGCGCGGACCTGTTGGCCCGCCGCCTGCCGACGCACCACCGCCACCCGACCCGAACGGTCCGACGATATTTTCTGCCTTGCAGGAGCAACTTGGCTTGAAACTCGAGTCTCAAAAGAGTCCGGTTGATACGATCGTCATTGAGCACGTGGAGCGGCCGTCGGAGAATTAGCGTAGAGTGCATCATGGCAAAGCGGTGCATTGGAGGCTATCTTCGTCTCTTTGCCGTGGCCTTCGTCTTACTGTCGTTGCTATCGGCTTCGCAACACGTGGGACAAGTCACATTCAACGGGTTGCCCGTTCCCGGGGCGACCGTGACGGCGTTACAAGGCGATCAGAAACTGACAACAGTCACCGATACCCAGGGCCTGTATTCATTTCCGGATCTGGCGGATGGGACTTGGACCGTGCAGATTCAGATGCTCGGTTTCGCGATGGTGAAGCAGGAGGTCGTGGTTGGGCCCAATGCGCCACCGGTGAAGTGGGAACTGAAACTCCTGCCGCTCGATCAGATCAAAGCTGAGATGAAAACCGCCCCGGCAAGCGTGCCGCCGGCTCCCCAGCCCGCGAGCGACCAGCCGAAATCACAGAATCCGGCGCCGCCTCCCTCAGAGCCAGCCGACGAGGATCTCGCCCAGCGCGCCGCCGACGGCTTTCTGATCAATGGCAGCACAAATAACGGAGCGTCTTCGCCGTTCTCCCTGTCTCCGGCGTTCGGAAATCGGCGATTCGGTGGAAGACAGCTATACAACGGATCGATCGGTCTCATCACCGACAATTCCGCGCTGGACGCGCAGCAGTTCTCGCTCACCGGCCAGAATACGCCGAAGCCCGCGTATAGCCGTTTGACCGGCGTGGCAACTTTTGGCGGCCCGTTGCAGATTCCGCACCTATTCAAAAACGGGCCGAACATTTTCGTGGCTTATCAATGGACTCGGAACAACACAGCAACCACTGAGCCAGGCCTTATGCCCGATGCGGAGGAGCGCAGCGGTGTATTCTCAGTCCCGGTTCTCGATCCTCTCACAGGTAAACCTTTTCCTGGAAAAGTGATTCCCGAGAGCCGGATCAGTCCTCAAGCTCGCGCGCTGCTCAGTCTGTACCCGCTTCCGAATTTCACGGGCAATGCAGGATATAACTATCAGATTCCGATTCTGAGTCCCACACACCAGGACGCCTTGCAGTCGCGTTTCAATAAGAACCTGGGTTCGAGAGATCAGATCTACGGCCGGCTCGCGTTTCAGAGTACGCGCTCGGACAGTTCGAATCTGTTCGATTTTCTCGATGCCAGCGAGCGGCTGGGCATTAACACGGATGTGAACTGGTCACATCGCCTGGGTCACACCTGGTTCTTGAATTTGGGATTCCAGTTTAGCCGATTGGCCACCAGAGTCACGCCGTTTTTCGAGAATCGTGCCAACGTTTCCGGCTACGCGGGAATCTCCGGCAATGATCAGAACCCGATGAATTGGGGCCCGCCAAGCCTGACTTTCGCTAGCGGCATTGCCGGACTTTCTGATGCGCAAGCTTCGTTCGATCGGAACCAGACGAGCGGCGTCTCAGGGTCCACGTTGTGGACACACCGCACTCATAACATCCGTTTCGGAACCGACTTTCGCCGCCAGGAATTCAACCATCTTTCCCAGCAAAATCCGCGCGGAGCCTTCACCTTCACGGGAGGGGCAACCGGCTTGGATTTCGCCGATTTTCTTTTGGGGATTCCCGATACCAGCTCGATCGCCTTTGGCAACGCCGACAAGTATTTCCGTGAATCCGTTTACGATGCTTTCGTCAATGACGACTGGCGCATCGGCCCGGGATTGACTTTAAATGCAGGCGTGCGATGGGAATACGGCGCCCCCATCACTGAGCTCTATGGCCGGCTGGTGAACCTGGACATCGCCCCGGGTTTCACAGCCGTCGCGCCGGTTGTAGCCAGCCGTCCGGATGGTTTGTTGACCGGTGAACAATACCCAAGCTCGCTGGTTCGTCCGGATAAGAGCGGGATCGAGCCTCGCGTAGGCATCGCCTGGCGTCCCATTTCCGGATCGTCGATGGTCGTCCGCGCCGGCTACGGCGTCTACTACGACACTTCGGTGTATCAAACGATCGCCCTACAAATGGCGCAACAGCCACCGCTTTCGAAAAGCTTCAGCGTTCAAAACAGCACGGCAGACCCGTTGACACTGGCCAACGGTTTCGTGGCGTCGCCCGCAATTACGAGCAATACGTTCGCGATCGATCCCAATTTTCGCGTGGGGTACGCGCAGAACTGGCAGGTTGCAGTGCAACGGGATCTGCCCGCCTCGCTGCAGATGACGGCCACATACCTGGGCATCAAGGGCACTCGCGGGCCCCAGGAATTTCTGCCGAATACTTTTCCGATCGGCGCAGTGAATCCCTGCCCTGCCTGCCCGACGGGATTTGCTTACGTCACTTCCGGCGGCAACTCGACGCGCGAGGCTGCACAGGTTCAACTTCGGCGGCGTTTGCACAATGGCTTTACCGGAATTCTGCAATATACGTTCTCGAAGTCTATCGACGACGATGCCGCGTTAGGCGGGCAAGGCGCCGTGGTTACTCCGAGCGCCGTCACTCAAAGTGGCCCCACAACCGTGGTAGCGCCTGCTTCGAGCGGAGCCCCGCCGTCATTCGCCATTGCACAAAACTGGCGCGACCTGAGCGCGGAACGTGGACTCTCGACGTTTGACCAGCGTCACCTGTTGAGCCTCCAATTGCAGTACACCACCGGGATGGGCATGGCCGGCGGAACGCTCCTAAGTGGGTGGCGTGGCGCGCTCCTCAAGGAATGGACTTTCGCTTCTCTAACGACCATCGGGAGTGGGCTGCCGCAGACTCCGATTTACTTGTCTCCGGTCGAAGGTACCGGAGTGACCGGAACAATCCGCCCCGAGTACACGGGCGCACCACTCTACGCGGCTCCGGCGGGCCGGTATCTGAATCCTGACGCCTACATCGCGCCGCTCGCGGGGCAGTGGGGAAATGCGGGGCGCGATTCCATCACCGGTCCCGCGCAGTTCACGTTGAACGCCTCCCTGGGCCGCACTTTCCGAGTCAGCGACCGTTTGAATCTAGACCTCCGCTTCGACGCAACCAATGCGCTAAACCACGTGACCTATACCACGTGGGACACAATAGTGAATAGCCAATTCGGATTGCCGGCGGGAGCCAATGCGATGCGCAGCATGGTAGCCAATCTGCGCTTGAGGTTCTGAGAGATGCGACGCGTGCTTGCTCTTCTGATGTCGGCTGCTATGGCCCTCCCCGCACAGCAAATCGGCGAGAACACACAGGCAGGCAGCAATGGCACCGCGACATTCTCGGCGACTGCGCAACTAGTTGTCGAAACCGTCGTCGTGACTGACAAGAGCGGGAAGTCAATTGAGGGGCTCACCGCCAAGGACTTCACCGTGACGGAAAATGGCGTGCCGCAGACTATCCGTTTCTTCGATCACCAGACATTCTCGGAACAAGTGAGTGCTCCACTCACACGTTCCGAGCACGAGAACATTCATATATACGACAGACTCGGCCGGACGCAGATTTCGCGCGGCACGCCGGGAAATACTCGATATAAAGATCGCCGCCTCCTGGCGCTGTACTTCGACATGACTGCCATGCCGCCTTGGGATCAGGTGCGCGCTCTCAGTGCAGCGGAGAAGTTCATCCGCACGCAGATAACCGCCGCTGATCTAGTGGCTATCCTGCGGTATGCCGGCGGTGCCGTGGATGTTTTGCAGGATTTCACCGCCGATCGCGACCGGCTACTCAGCATTCTCCAAACCATGATCGTGGGTGAAGGCCAGGGCTTCGATTATTCGACTAACGACGCCAGCTCTGCGGACACCGGCGCTGCCTTCGGTCAGGACGACACCGAGTTCAATATCTTTAATACCGACCGCCAGTTATCCGCCCTGCAGACCGCGGCCAACATGTTAGCTCAGCTCAGTGAGAAGAAATCGCTAGTTTACTTCGCCAGCGGTCTTAGACTGAACGGGCTGAATAATCAGGCGCAGCTTCATGCCACGATCAACGCCGCTGTCCGCGCCGGCGTCTCGTTTTGGCCGATTGATGCACGGGGCTTGGTCGCGCAGGCACCACTCGGCGACGCCACAGTTGGGTCGCCCGGCAATGTTGGCATGTATTCAGGAGCATCGGCCCTGGCAGTCACGACCAGTTTTCAACAGTCGCAGGATACTTTGTATGCGCTGGCGGCCGACACCGGCGGAAAGGCACTGCTTGACAATAACGACCTTACCAGAGGAATCCTGGAGGCGGAGCGATCCATTTCCAGCTACTACGTCATTGGTTACTACACCACGAATATCGCGCAGGACGGCAAGTTCCGTCGCATCAAGATATCGCTCAATGCCAATCTGGCAGCTAACCTGGACTATCGCCAAGGCTACTTCGCCAGCAAACAATTCAGCAAGTTCACCCTGGCTGACAAAGAGCGGCAGTTAGAAGATGCGCTCATGCTGCTCGATCCGATTACCGAGCTTACCATCGCCATGGAAATCGACTATTTCCAACTGAACCGGGCCGAATATTTCGTGCCTATCGTGGTCAAGATTCCCGGACGCGAGCTGGCGCTCGCCAAAAGAGGCGGCGCCGAACGCACTTTGATCGATTTCATCGGCGAGATTAAAGACAACTACGGGACAACGATCACCAACGTGCGTGACAAAGTGGACATCAGGTTAAGCGACGCGACGGCGACGGAGTTAGCAAAGCGACCGATTGAGTACGACGCCGGCTTCACCCTACTGCCCGGAAAATATGTCATCAAGTTCTTGGCGCGTGATGCGGAAACAGGGCGCATCGGAACGTATCAAACGGCGTTTATGATTCCGAACTTAAACAAGGAAGAGAAACGCATTCCCATCAGTTCTGTGGTCCTGAGCAGCCAGCGCGTGGACCTCAAGGATGCCCTGTACAATGCCGTCAAGCGCAAGGAACGGATTGAGGCGGCGAACCCGCTGGTTCAGGATGGTCAGAAGCTAATACCCAGTGTGACTCGTGTTTTCAGCAAGGTGCGGGAGATGTATATCTACTTACAGGCTTATGATCAGATGTCTTCCAGTACCCAGCCATTCGTGGCGTTTGTCAGTTTGTATTCCAATCAAAAGAAGGTGTTCGAGGGCCAACCGGTGGAAGTGAAGAGTAGCTCGACAGACCACCTGCGAACCACGCCCATCCAATTCAACATTCCGCTCGCCGATCTTGTCCCTGGGAAGTACGACTGCCAGGTCACCGTGCTCGAGCCCACTGGCCAGAAAGCCGCGTTCTGGCAGGCTCCCATTGTCCTAATCCGGTGACAAACCTCGAACCAGAAGCTTGCAATCGCGGCCGTCCGGGGGCGCAGAAAATCATCAATACAATTCAGTTCCCAGCAGAGCAGGATCGTAAGGCTGGAACTGGCCTCGCTGACGATAAAGCTCGTGGTATCTGCCCAGCTTGGCCGGATTAATCTCCACGCCGATGCCGGGTTTATCCGGGACGCCCCAGTCGGGAGCGTTGGTGATGGGAATCGTTTCGACGACGATGTCATCCGTCATCATGTGGGCCGTTTGCTGATTACCCTCCACGACATTCGGCAGGGTAAGCAGGATGTGGTGGCACGCCTGAGCGGTGATGCCCAACTCTCCGTGAGTATGACGGCAGATGTCCAGGCCCTGGAGGTGCGCAAACCACGATAGCCGCTGGAACTGCGCGAGCGATCCCGTGAAATACGGACTGAAGCAGAATACATCCGCCGTGCGTGCCGTCATCTGCCGAAAGGCGTCTTCCGGCGTCCAGAGTCCTTCATTGGCCGAGACCGCGACGTTGCAGCGCTGCCGCACTTCCTGCATATTCTCGAGCGGATCCTGGACGACAGGCTGCTCAATGAAATCGATTTGATAGGCATCCAAGCGCGCGAGGTTCCTCAGAGCTTCATTCACACTCCAGGCGCCGTTGGCATCGAGACGGATTTTGGCCTTCGGCCCGATGGTCTCGCGCAGAGCGCGTACCATCTCCAGTTCCGCATCAATATTCAAACCGACCTTGAGATAAAAAACGTGGAAGCCCTTGCTCATGCCATTGCGGGCTTGCCCGGCCACATCTTCAGGCGTTCCTTGCGAGCAGTAAAAGAAATAATTGGCCCGTTCCCGAACCTTGCCTCCAAAAAGCTGATACAGGGGAAGACCGGCGGACTTGCCACAAATATCCCAAAGCGCCATGTCGATCCCGGGAAAGGCAAAGCACGCAGTGTGCTGGCGCCAGGACCAAATCCCGCGATGCCAAAGTTCCTGCCGAATGAACTCGCTCTGCCAGGGGTCACGCCCGACTACAAACGGCGCCATTGCCTCCAGGGCGCCCAACACGGATTTGACATCCGCGCCGCTACAGCTTTCCCCCCAGCCTACCAGCCCGGTATCGGTGGTGGCCTTGACGATCACGTCCGTCACTCCATCCCGATTCACCAGCGAGCTGACTTCGCGATGCGTGTACGGAACGCTGACAGGAATGAATTCGAGGCTAATGACTTTCATCGTGGATAGGCTATCACGCGGTCAGACCGGAGCTGTTCCGAGACCGGTTGCCACAGAAACCAGGCCGAAGCTCTTACACCAGGATTTCTTTGACCACGCGGGCTTCAAACACAGAGGTCAACTTCTCCTTGAGACCGTTCTGATCGAATACCAGCCGCTGATAGTCGAGACCGAGCAAAGAAAGAATAGTGGCATGCCAGTCAGTCACGCTGACTTTATTCTCAACCGCTTCATAGCCCAGATCGTCGGTGGTACCGTACGTCAGGCCGGCCTTCATACCGCCACCCGCCATCCAGAGGGAGAAGCCGCGCGGGTTGTGGTCACGGCCAGAGTCGTGCGGGTTGCCGCCTAATTGCGCGATGGGCATCCTGCCGAATTCCCCGCCCCAGATCACGAGGGTATCCTTCAGCAGGCCGCGCCGATCCAGATCCTGAAGCAGCGCCGCGACAGGCTTGTCGGTTCTGGCGCTGGCGGCGCGCATGCCGTCTTCGAGACCCGAATGGTTGTCCCAGATCTGGCCGTTGATATAAAGCTGCACAAAGCGGACACCGCGTTCGACAAGGCGCCGCGCCATGAGGCAGCGGCGGCCGTAAGAGTCCGTCGGTTCCTCGCCCACGCCATAGAGGGCGCGGGTTGCCTCGTCCTCCTTCATCACGTCGAGCGCATCGCTGGCCGAAAGCTGCAGGCGCGCGGCCAGCTCATAGCTTGAAATGCGCGCATCCAACTCCATCTGATCCGGATGGTTGCGTTTGTGAATCTCGTCGAGCCGGGTAAGCAGATCGTGGCTGAGCGCTGCGAGTTCGGACGGTTGCTGGTATTCAGGCCGCAAATTGAGAATCGGAGAGCCCACCGAGCGGATGCGCGTACCCTGATATACCGGCGGCAAAAATCCCGCCTGCCAGTTTTGCGTCCCGTTGACTGGCAAGCCGAGCGGATCGTCCAACACTACGTATGCCGGCAGATTCTGGTTCTCGCTGCCTAAGCCGAAAACCACCCACGATCCCATGGACGGCCGGCCCGGCAGAATCCGGCCCGTATGAATCGCGAACAGCGCCGGCTCGTGATTGGGGTGCACGGTATACATGGAGCGGATCATGCAGATTTTGTCGGCCTGCTCGGCAAGATGCGGCATGAGTTCGGAAATCCATATGCCCGACTTGCCGTACTGCGCGAACTTGAACGGGCTGCGCATCAGCCCTCCGGCCTGTTCGGGTCCGGTGAGGTCTGCCGCGACTTTGTCGAAGTATGCTTCGCCGTTATGTTTGTCTAGCACGGGCTTGGGGTCGAAGAGATCCATCTGGCTCGGTCCGCCGTTCATGAACAGATGGATCACTGCTTTGGCCCTGGGAGGAAAGTGCGGCTGGCGCGGCTTGAGATCGTACATGCGACGGTGGCCTTCCGGCAGGCCGCCCGCAGAATCCAAAGTAGCGCCGTAGAGGTCGCGGGCCAGTAGTGTCGCGAGCGCGGTGCCGCCAATCCCGTCGGAAAATCTCTCGAAAAAGCTACGCCGTGTCAGCCGCCTGTGCAATCCGAAATGGTCTTGAAAGGGCATAATGACCTCTAATCGATATAGAGAAACGCCGCCGAATTAAAAATCGTATGGCAGAATGCAGTCAGAGCTTCGTGTTCGGCACCGGCGCCCTTCACATCCTTCGCCGCGGCCTGTTTCAGCTTCGCCAGATCCTCGCTGGCTACGCGCATTTCCTCGGCGCTGGGCGATCGTGACAGCGCGATCCAATAGGCCTGTTCGATTTGACGGCGTGAATCCGTACCGGCTTCCTTTTCGAGCCTGGTAGCGAAGTCCGAAGCGAGCTCGTAGATGGTCGCGTTATTAAGCAAATGCAGCGCCTGCGGTGCAACGTTGGATTGCATGCGAGTCAGACAGGCCGGGCTCAACTGCGGGAAATCGAAATTATCCAGCATGGTCGGGATTTTCGAGCGCCGCTGAGTCACATAGATACTCCGCCGCCATCCGGTCGGAAGTTGAATTGGCGTGACTAGACCGTCGTTGCGAACCAGCACGGGATCGGGTGGTCCGAACATACGCATGTCGAGCCGGCCGGCCGCCTGAAGGATCGCATCGTTGAGAACCTCGGCGTCCATGCGCCTGAGCGGCATGCGCGAAACAAGCCGATTATCAGGATCGGCTGTCTCGAGCGCTGGTGTCACGGCGGAGCTTTGCCGGTACGCGGTCGAAGTCATCATCAGGCGCTGCATGGCCTTGATGCTCCAGTTTTGCTTCACGAACTCGACTGCGAGCCAGTCGAGCAACGCCTGGTCGGAAGGCGCCGCACCTGTGTGACCGAAGTTGCCCAGAGTGGTAACGATTCCCTCCCCAAAATGGCGCGCCCAGATGCGATTGACCATGACCCGCGAAGTCAAGGGGTGGTTCGGCTGGATGAGCCATTTCGCGAGCGCAAGCCGACGGCCCGTCTTATGGGCACCGGACCAGGGGACCTGGACCTCGTACGGCTTCAAACCGGTGGCCAGAACCGACGGTACACCGGGCTCCGCCAACGGTCCGAAACTCGACGGGTTGCCGCGACGCAATATATAGGTCGGCGAAGGCTCGCCGCGATCCCACAGCGCCTGAATCTTGGGATCGGGAATCTGTTTGGCCTTCAGCAGCAGCGTCTCGCTCTGATACTTTTCTTCGTCTTTGGCGTACGCGGAGTCAGCCGCCTTCAAATCGTCAGATGAGACTTTCAAGGTAGCGTCGAACTTTTCGGCCAGATACTTCTGTACCTCGGTCCGCTCTTCCGCCGGGGTCTTGACGACGGCGCGCAGATCATCCTGAAGCGATTTGGGCAGCTTGCTCAAGCGCTCGTCGATGATTTTCGTTTTGAGTGGACCGATTTTCTGCTCCCATGCAGACTTCATCGTCGCCAGCTGCTGATCGATTTGCGCGTTGAAATCCTCGCGGTTGCGTGCGTCCTCGGCCAGCTCATACGGCGTCTTACCAGGCTCAACATACGGAAGCAGACGTCCCTGTGTTTGCGTGACAATGACCGTGGTTTTAGGGATGTAGAGCGGCTGCAGCCAGTCATGCTCATCGTACGCGCCTTTAAAGACAGCATCCAGGCGATAGTAATCGCGCTGCGGAATCGGATCGTACTTGTGACTATGGCAATGGGCGCACTTCATGGTGAGGCCCAGGACGGTCGAGCTGAATACGTCGATCTCATCAGCGACCACATCCAGGCGGTCATCGGCGAAATTTACTTCCCGCTCACTGGTCGAATCCGGTCCCATCCGAAGGAAACCGGTGGCGATGAGGTTGTCCATCATCTGCTTAGTCACAACGGTGGCCCGCTCGTAATCC
>JASHOO010000008.1 GCA_030041035.1 Bryobacteraceae bacterium
GGCTACACCAAGCCGGCGCATCTGGCCATCGAAGGCGGATCGAACGGCGGGCTGCTGATGGGCGCCATGATGACCGAACGGCCCGACCTGTTCCAGGCGGTGGCGTGCGAGTTTCCGCTGCTTGACATGCTGCGCTATCAGAAGTTCGAGCTGGGGAAGTTGTGGGTGCCGGAGTATGGCTCGGCGGATGATGCCAAGCAGTTTCAGTTCATCTACAAATACTCGCCGTATCAGCACGTGAAGAAGGGCGTGAAGTATCCCGCGGTGATCTTCGTGACGGGCGATTCCGATACCCGCGTGGCGCCGCTGCATGCCCGCAAGATGGCGGCGCTGATGCAGGCGTTGACAGGGTCGAACCGGCCCATCCTGCTGCGGTACGACACCGAAGCGGGACATTCGGGCGGTCTGCCGGTAACGAAGCAGGTGGAGCAACAGACCGACATACTCAGCTTTCTGCTGGCGGAGGTAGGCGCGGGGTAAGCGCCGCGACGGCGCTAGCGCGGCGCGTTCATTCGCGCATCCAGGTGCGCGAGCACGTGCGGCCAGGCGTCGCGATGGCGGTCTCTGGATTCCTCATCCGTGAAACCAGCGTGCGTGAGCCGCAACAGAGTTCCGGCACCGTTGGTTGTCAGCGCGACGGTCACCACCGTTTCGGCGCCTCCGGTCGCGCCGGTCACCCAGGTCAATTCCACCAGACGCTCCGGTTCGAGCCGCAGAAACCGCCCATAATGCGGATGCCGCGCGCCTTCGAATTCGGTCTGAAAATAGAAGACTGTGTCGACCTCGCCCTGCATGAGCACGGTGCCGGGAAGGGCGAACCAGCGATCGAACTGCTGAGTCCAAGCGCGGTAGAGCGCAGGGGGCGCGGTTGCCATCGCGCGCTCGACGGTGAAGCCCAGCGGCCTTTTGGAAAGGTCCGGCGCTGCCAATAGAGTGGCCATAACACAATCCTCCATCAGGGATGGTATCGCAGCAGCGATTGCCGCTAGGCCAGGTCGTGATACGACACTACCGTTTCGACTCCTGCCCGCGGTTTGCCGTCGATTTCGGCGTACGGGAAGATGAAGTAGTTCAGCGGCTCGCTCTGCTGGGGCGGAGTGAGTACCAGATCGCGGCCGCGGGAGAAAGCGACGCGGTTTTCATCGAGCGCGCCGAAAAAGTACTCGCGGCGGCTGGGATCTTTCGAAGCCTCGGAGGCATCCACAGGAACCCAGCCGATCCCATTCGCGAAAAACTCAGCCCAGCAGTGATAGCCGGCAATGCGGCCTTCGCCGCGCTGCGGTGGAACTGGAAAACCGATGGTGAAGCGCGCCGGTACGTCCACGGCGCGCGCATATCCGATGAAGATAGCGTGGAAGTCAGTGCAATTGCCGCGGCGGTTTTCACAGGCGTAATAGATGTCGCCGCGCCCCCAGCCCTTGCCGCTTTTGTCGTATTTCACGGTGGCCACAACGTGGTTGTAGATGGCACGTGCCTTTTCCAGATCGGTGCGTGCATTGGCAGCGTCAACCACCTCCCGCGCCCATTGGCGGATGGTGTCATCGAGCGGCACCAAACGGTCGGGGTGCAAGTAACGCGAGCGTTCTTCCGGGCTGAGGCTGGCTGTTCCGGAACCCGAGGCAGTGATGCGCACGATGCGTTCGCGGCGCGTCACGTGAAAGCGCAGTTTGATGGCCACGCGATCCTCGTTAGCCGGAGCCGTGCCAATGAACAAGATCTGGTTGCCCTCGGCGCCCGTTTTCATCGAGTACGGGATCGAAGTCTCCACGCCCAGCAACTCGATCTTCTGGAACTCGTCGGCATGTGCCACGGGCATCCAGAACTGCAAATGCTGTGCGCCGGCAGGGATGTTGGTGACGGCCGCTTCGTATTGCAGATCAAAGTTGCGCTCGCGCGCGGACTCGGATCCCGCACGAGAGCTGCGATGCGTCACAAGAAGAGCCGCCGAGCCGAGGAGCGCACGGCGAGTCATGTGCATAAAGACAATGTAGCGCAAGCTGCGGGCGGAATGAGTTCCCTAAAGTACGAAGGGGATGAGCGCCTTGACCTGACGGCGGTACTGCGCATATTCGGCGCCGAACTGATCGAGAAGAAACCTTTCTTCAATTTGCGATTTCGTCCACCAGTGAGCCAGCCCCATCGCGACTCCGAGCAGGCCGCGCAGCTCGCCGAGCGCCAGAGCGCTTCCAAGC
Source organism: Bryobacteraceae bacterium (assembly GCA_030041035.1). Classification (GTDB taxonomy): domain Bacteria; phylum Acidobacteriota; class Terriglobia; order Bryobacterales; family Bryobacteraceae; genus QHXW01. The sequence goes on from JASHOO010000008.1 coordinate 2,193, forward strand.
ATCGCGAACGTGAGTCCGGTATAGATGGGATGCCGCACCACGGCGTACGGACCGCGACGCACCAGCTGGTGATCGTGCTTGATGGCGGCGACCCCGCTCCAGTTCCGGCCCAGAAAGAATCGCGCCCAAATCGCAAACGCCAGGCCGGCGAAGGTGAGGGCAAAGCCTGTGGCGGCCAGGACCTCCGAATGCGGTACAAACCGCCATGCCAGCGGACCGGCGCTGAGCCGCGGCCAAAAGAGGAACAGGAATGCCGCGATGATCAGGCCGCTGTGAATCATTAAGGAAAGCGAAGGCTGAACGCGAGCGTTGCGCTTGACCGTCAAGGAAGCGGCCATCCAGACGGCTGCGAAAGCCATCCAAAGCACGTCAATCCATACGTGAAAATCGGGCAACATAGGACTCCGCCAAAGTCACATATACGCAGTGCGCCCGTCGCAAGTTCCCCTGATCGCGGTTAATCCGCCACAGTCGTTTTCTCGCGCTCAGCCAAAAACCGTTTCCGGCTGTCCATGATCATTTTGCGCGCCTCGCGCGGGTCACCCCAGCCGCGCATCTCCGTAATTTTGCCTTCGAGTTCCTTATAGATCGCAAAGAAATGCTCGATCTCGCGGCGGATGTGCGGGAAGATCTGGTCAAGCGTATGGATCTGGTCATAGCGCGGGTTGCGTGTGGGCACGGTGATAATTTTTTGGTCGCCGATTTTGCTGTCCACCATGTTCAGCACTGCGACCGGCCGCACTTCGATGAGGCAGCCGGGAAAACTGGGCTGATCGACCAGCACCAGCGCGTCCATGGGATCGCCGTCCTCGGCCACGGTGCCGGGAATGAAGCCGTAATCACCGGGATAATGCATGGGCGAATACAGCGTCCGGTCCAGCCGGAACACACCCAGCTTTTGGTCATACTCGTACTTGTTGGCCGAGCCCTTGGGAATCTCGACGACCATGCGGACGATCTCCGGACACTCGGGTCCCGGGTCGATCTCGTGTAAGAACGGCGGCATGGTACCCAGCGTAACGCATGCTCTACGACACAGGCGGCCAGCAGGCAAAAAACCAAAGCGTTGCCCTTGGCGTCTGCGAGTTGTAGCGTGGAAATTTGAGCCGAGGAGCCGTAACATGGACCTCCCGCATGAAGGCTGGGCACGGCAGGGCGCTTCGGCGACACAGGGCGCTTCGGCGCACTTGCATCGGAGGCGCGGATGTTGTATTCAGAAAAGCGCACAGTTTTTTCCGCAGTCACGCAGGTAAATACGAGGCGCCATGAAGATCTCCCTGGGCAGTTGGGCATTTTCTTTCGGTCCGTTCGCGGACCATCCCATTCCATTTGACAAGACCGTCAGACGGCTATCGGAAGCCGGCTACGACGGCATCGAGATCTGCGGCTTTCCGCCGCATGTCACACTCGAT
>JASHOO010000104.1 GCA_030041035.1 Bryobacteraceae bacterium
GTGCTGCTGGACGTTGCCCGGCTGGCGGCTAAGGCGGGGGACGCTTCGTCGTTGAAGTCAGCCGTAACGCGCTTGTCGCAGCTTTCGCCGTCCTGGCCTGCCGAAGTGCAACCGCAAATGAAAGCCGTCGAGCAGGCATCCGCCAGCACCAATCCGCGCGAGGCGGCGCTGCGCGTGGCCTTTCTCCATAATGTTCTCCTGCGCGTGCCGGAGTACCGCAGGAATGTTGACGCGGTCAAGACGCCACCGGCCTCGGCTGGTGAGCCATTTGTAAAATTTTTGATGCTGCCTTCCCCGAGTTCCCAACCCGCGCCTCCGGATCTCGCCACCTCTTTTGAGTCAGAGCCGTTGCCGGGAGTACCGCAGGGCCACATCGCCTGGTTGCGGTCCATTTATCTCGACGGCAACGCCAAGGAATCAGTCTTATGGTTCGATGGCGACAGCATTCACATTCTCGGCGGAGCTACTTTGAGGACCGGGCCAGTCAGCCGCAACAGTGTGGCGGTGGCTGACCTGAATTTCGATTTCAAAAACGATCTCGTGGTCGCCGGTCCGAAAGGCGTACATATCTACCAGCAGCAAGATCCGGCTCACTTTACGGATGTTACAACTCACACACGGCTCCCGCAGGATGTTATCCGGGGATCTTACACCGGTGCGTGGCCGTTTGATTTCGACTTGGATGGCGACTTAGACGTCGTTCTCGGCGTAAACGGCGGTCCGCCGTTGGTCTTGCGCAACAATGGCGACGGAACGTTCGCGGTGGCTCATCCGTTCAGCGGACCAGCCGGGGTTGCTTCGCTCGCTATCGCGGATGTCGCAGGTTTAAATGCGCCTGATGTGGCCATGGTCGGACAAGACGGCCGCCTGACTGTGTTCATGAATGAGCGTCACGGCCAGTATCGGGCGCGTGCTGTTCCGGCAAATGTCGCGGATGGCGTGCTCGCGGTCGCCGAGGGCGATGTCGATAGCGACGGCTTGCTCGACTTCGTGATTTGGAAGAATGACGGAACCGTGGCACGGCTATCAGACAAGAACGACGGCCAGAAGTGGGACACGGCGAAACTGGCGAAGGCGAGCGCGGAAGGTGTGACGGTCGGTAATGCGCAGGTTTCCGTAGCCGATTTCGATAACAATGGCAGCCTGGATCTGCTAGTGGGCGACGGACAGGTTTTTCTCGGCAGTGCCGACGGGTTTACAAGATTGAATAACGTCCCACGGATTGCATCGGCCGCGATTCTGGACGTGAACGGAGACGGCCTACTGGACTTTGCCGGTCTTTCATCCGCAGGCACACCGACCCGCCTTATCAACCATGGCACCAAGAATTATCGATGGCAAGACATACGGCTGCGGGCCGCCACAGTATTCGGAGACCAGCGTATCAATTCATACGGGCTCGGAGGTGAGATTGAAATCCGCACCGACATGCTCACCGAAAAGGAGGTCATTGACGCTCCGGTGGTGCATTTCGGTTTGGGTGATCACAACGTAACAGATGTGGCTCGCATCTTATGGCCGAATGGCTTGCTGCAAGTTGAGTTCGAACTAAAAGCGGACCAGGAGGTTCTGGCTGCGCAGCGTCTGAAGGGTTCGTGCCCATCACTGTTTGCGTGGGACGGCCATCGGATGAGTTTTGTCAAGGACAGTGCGCCGCTGGCTACCGGCCTGGGCGAGGAAATCCCGCGAACTGAAGAATGGTACAAACTGCCGGGCAGCCAGATCGTCCCGCACGACGGTTACTACGACCTGCGAGTGACCGACGAGCTTTGGGAATCCTATTACATCGATTCCTATTCGCTGATGATAGTGGATCATCCGCAAGGCACCGAGATCTACAGCGACGAACGTTTCCCGCTGCCCCCGAAAGCGCGGATTTACATGACGGCGGCGCCGCATCCATTCCAGAAGGTGACTGACGATCTTGGCCACGATGTCGGTGACGTCGTGCGCAACGTGGATAATCGTTACCTCGACACGTTTGGCCGCGGTAAATACCAGGGAGTCACTCGCGAGCACTGGGTGGAGCTCGAAGTGCCAGAGGACGCACCGCGTACAGGTCCTTTGTATTTGATCGCAGACGGCTGGATGCATCCGACCGATGCCAGTATCGACGTCGCCATGGCTCAAGGCAGCGAACGGAAGGATGAGGGCGTGCGGATCGAGGTTCCGGATTCCCGCAGCAGATGGGTGGTGGCGCGGTCGAACCTTGGTTTTCCGGCGAGCAAGATGAAGACAATGATCATTGACCTCACCGGTCTCTTCCCACGGCAAGGACCACGCAAGATGCGTCTCGCCACTAATATGGAGATCTTCTGGGACAGACTGGCCTGGGCTCAAGGTTTATCGAATGATCGCATCCATACGGAGCGCGTGCCTCTGACCAGTGCAGAACTGCGGCATCGCGGATTCTCCGTCATGGACGCTGCTGACGCATCCTCGCCCGAGATACCGGATTACAACCATATTAAAGGTACCGGCAGTAAGTGGCCAGCAATCGAAGGTTACTATACTCGTTACGGAGACGTTCGCGAGTTATTGAGCAAGTCAGATGACCGCTATGTGATTATGGGTTCGGGTGACGAGGTCCTACTGCGGTTTTCTGCGACCACGCCGCCTCCGGCCGGCTGGGTGCGGGATTTCATCATGGTGGGTGATGGATGGATTAAAGATGGGGATTATAATTCGGCGTTTTCGCGTACTGTGCTGCCGCTGCCGTATCATGCCATGAAGAGTTACGCAACGCCACCCGGCCGCCTGGAAGATGACCCGGCATACAGAAAACATCCCGCTGACTGGCAGCAATATCATACCCGCTATATGGCTCCTGAAGAGTTCAGGATGGCTTTATGGAGGTAGGCGGCCGCGGGTTACGGGTGAGTCTCTTCGTGTTGCTGGTGGCTCTGCTGGCAGTGCCGCTGGTATACAAGCGCCTGACGAAAGGCCCAGCAAGGGCCGGCCAGGGGAGTGAAGCCATGGCGTTGGCACGTTATGGCTTTCATTTTCAAGAAATGGCAAAGGCATCGGGGATCGATTTCGTTCACAAAGCGCCCACGCTCGACGTGAAGCTTAGTCACATCATGGAACAAGTTGCCTCGATGGGTGCGGCGGTCTCGATCGTCGATTTTGACCGCGATGGCTGGGAAGATATCTACGTGGTCAACAGCGGTGAAGGCAGTAAGAACGCCCTGTATCGAAATCTCGGTAACGGAATGTTTCGCGATGTAGCCGAGGAAGTCGGATTGGCGGATGTCAACCAACCGGGGACAGGCGTATCGATGGGTGCGGTGTGGGGTGACTACGATAACGACGGGTATGAGGATGTCTTCATCTATAAGTGGGGGAAGCCGGAGTTATACCACAATGATGGCGGAAAGCATTTCACTCGAGTCACGGAAACGGCCGGGTTACCTAAGTGGGTGAATGCGAATGCGGCTGTTTGGCTAGATTACGATAACGACGGCAAGCTCGATCTGTTCTTGGCTGGTTACTATCCTGAAGACGTGGACTTATGGCATCTCAAGACGACTAAGATCATGCCGAACAGCTTCGAGTACGCCACGAATGGCGGACGAAAGTATCTGCTCCACAATCTTGGCGGGGGCCACTTCGAGGAAGTCTCAGAGAAAATGGGAATCCATTCCAGGCGCTGGACGCTTGCGGCAGTGGCCGCCGATCTCCGGGGCACAGGCTATCCCGACCTGTTTCTTGCGAATGATTACGGCGTGTCCGAGCTATATCTGAACGAAGGCGGCAAGAGATTTCTCGAGGCCGGCAAGCAGACAGGCGTCGGCTATGCGCCAAAGAGCGGCATGAATGCGGCTGTCGGTGACATCCTCGACAGCGGCCGGGAGGCCATCTATGTCTCAAATATTTCCGAAGAAGGCGTCCTGGTGCAAGGCAACAATCTCTGGGTGCCCAGGCCAGGTGCTCCGCTCGAGAAGATTAAGTACGAAAACATGGCGAATGCCATGGGTGTGGAACTGGGCGGATGGAGTTTCGGCGCGCAGTTTGGCGACCTGAATAACGACGGTTTTCTCGACCTTTATCTCACTAATGGCAATGTCTCGCTCGACCAGAATCGCAGTTACTGGTATGACTATTCGAAGGTAGCGGGCGGCAACGAGGCGATTATCTCGGATGCGGCGAATTGGCCGCCGCTTGATGGCCGTTCGCTCGCGGGATTTCAACACAAGCACGTCTGGGTCAACGATGGAGCCGGGCAGTTCCAGGAAGTGGCCCAGATGGTGGGTGTTACCGACGTCTACGACGGCCGTTCGGTCGCATTGGCGGATTTCGGCAACCGCGGAGTGCTGGATGTCGTGGTGGCCAGCCAACGGGCCCCGCTGCTGCTGTATCGCAACACGGTGGCGCCGGGAAGGCACTGGATCGAGTTCGAGCTGGAAGGCAGCAAGAGCAACCGGAGCGCCATCGGTGCCGAAGTGCGGGTGTTCTGGAACGGGCGGCAACAGCTCCAGGAGGTCTCAGGTGGCAGCGGCTTCTGCGCCCAGAATCAGCGACGGCTTCATTTTGGACTCGGCAGCGCGGTCAGCGTAGAGCGTGTGGAGATTCGATGGCCTTCGGGAACAAAACAAACGATCCAAGCGCCGGCGGTCGATCAGATCCACAAAGTGCAGGAGCCATTGTGACCAAGCCGTCGTCAGCTGTTGGGCGCTTCTTCAGCCCGGAAAACCGGTATCTGGCGCCACTGCTAATCACCACCATCCTGTTAGTGAGCCAGGTTTCGTTCGGACTGCTGGAAAGTTTCTCGCGCACCGCGCTGGCGATCGGGACAAGCATTGTGTTCGAAATCGTGCTGGGACGATTGATGTATGGAAAGTTTCCCAATCTCGCCAGCGCGTACATCACCGGCATCAGCGTCGGCATTCTGGTGCGCTCACCGGAATTCTGGCCGTACGCATTGTGCGCGGCTCTCTCCATTACATCGAAGTACGTTCTTCGGTGGAAGGGCCGCCACCTATGGAATCCCTCGAATTTCGGTATTTCGGCCATTCTGCTGCTGGCCCCTGAGTACGTGGCCGCGCTCAGCATCCAGTGGGGGAACAATGTCTGGCCGATGCTGATCGTGTGGGTTCTTGGTGCGTTGATCGTATACCGGGTCCGGCGGTTTCACATTACGTTCACGTATGTTGTTTCGTTTATCACGCTCGCCGCGATTCGCAGCTTGATAACCGGCCATCCGCTGCTATCGGAGATCGCACCGATCACCGGACCGATGTACCAATTGTTCATTTTCTTCATGATCACCGATCCCAAAACGACGGTAAAGCCGAAGTGGGCACAATGCCTGGTGGTGTTTCTGGTAGCGGTAGTGGAGATGATTCTGAGGTTGGCGCAAAATGTCGACGCGCCGTTTTACGCGCTGGCGTTGGTGGGACCGGCGGCCATGGCGATCGAGATCTGGCGAACGTCGAGGGAGTCCCGGCAGGTTGTCGGAGCCACGGCTTAGCTATTTACTGACTACAAGCCGTAAAGCCCAATTCCTGGATGAAGGCTTTGATCTGCTGTTCGTTGATCAGGTCCGGATTGTATTCAATGACGGAGGTACGATTCGCGTAGCTGGATTTACAGCGAATGATGCCCTTCTGATCCTTCAGCATCGCGTCGAGCCCCACCGCACAGGTCACACAACTGAATCCTTCGATCTTGTAAGTCACGATCCTGTGCGCCGATGCAGCAGCTTCGGCCGCGCCCACACCGCACGCGATTCCTTGGATGAACTTTCTTCGCATCATCATGGAGTCACTCCTCATTAACGTGCTGTCGCGATACCAGCCTGATAGCGCCACGCGGTTTGGCTTCGCGCGCCATCGGAGAACCTGGTATCCGCATAGTCATCAAACTCGATTTTCTTGTCGAGCACACCGGTTTCGATCATCAGATCGCGAACCATATCGAAATCCGCTTTGCGCGGCGCGAGCGGAGTGTACATCACGCGATCGAGCGGATGGGTAAGCGCCCAGCGGAGTAACGCCGGCTTCTGGTTGTAATAGAACCGGCCCACGAAATCGGCGGCGTCCTCACGCTCAGGTCTTCCCTTATCGAGCCAGAGGCCCGAGCGGGCGATGCCGTCTACCAGCTCCTGCACCACATCCGGGCGCTTGTCGATCAGACTCTGCTGCACCACGAGAATGCAGGACATGTAATCGGGCCAGTACTCGCGAGCTTGAAAGAGAATGCGGCCGTAACCGCCCAGTTCGGCTTGCGAGGGGAAAGGCTCGCCCATAGAGTATGCGTCGATCGCACCGGCGGCCAGCGCACCCGCCACATCGGGCGGAGCCATTTCCACCATCTTAATGTCGCCGGGCTTCAGTCCCCAAACTTTCATCGCGCGAAACAAGAGCAGGCGCTCGTCGGAGAAGCGGCTGGGAATGGCGACTGTGCGGCCACGCATATCGGCGAACGTCTTGACCGGTCCATTCTTCCGGACAACCACTGCGCTGCCATACCGGTGGCCAAGATAAACGACCTTGATGGGAACGCCCTGGGCGCGGAGTGCGATGGCGAGAGGCGCCACGATGAAGGCCGCCTGCATCCGATTCGAGATGAGCGCTTCTTTGATCTCGGGGAAGCCCTGAAACAACCGGGGCAGGAAGATCTCGCCGCTTTGCGAAAGCTTGGAGATGTAATCGGTCACGGGACACGTGAGCTGGCATGTTACGGGAATGTAAGCCACCATGATTTTGCGCTTCGCGGGCGGGCGGTAGTCGTTCAGTACCGCAGACCAATCGATATTCAAGTAGGCATGCAAAGCCGAAATCAGAATCAGCCAACCGGTCCCGAAAATCAGGAGCTTGCTTCTAAGACTCATGGCGGAACCCCCAGCGAACCGACGGGATGTCTCTCAGCCGGCGGAAGCCGAGATCGAGCGCGAGGCCGATCACGCCAATCAACAACATGGCGGCGACCACCAGATCGTAACGCTTTCCGGAGTTGCGGGAATCGATCACAAGGTAACCAAGACCGGAATCCACAGCGATCATTTCGGCGGCGACGACCACGACCCACGCGATGCCCAGCGCCAGGCGCAAACCCACGATGATTTGCGGAAGGGCTGCGGGAAAAATGACGTGAGCCAGAAGGCGCGGAGCGGACAAGCCGAAATTCCGTCCGGCACGCCGGTAGATGATGGGCACGTTAGATACACCGCTCACGCACGCGACGACGATCGGGAAAAACGCGGAAAGGAAAATCAGAAAGACGGCGGTGACGTCGCCGACGCCGAACATCAGAATGGCCACCGGAATCCAGGCGATGGGGCTGATCGGCCGCAGCATCTGCATTGTAGGATTCACGACTTGATCTACAGCCGGGTACCAGCCGAGCGCTAATCCTACCGGAATGCCGATCAGCGCGGCGGCTCCAAAACCCAAGGCCACGCGCTGGAGTGAATCGCCAATGTAGGCCCAAAGCAGGCCTTTACGAACTAGCTCACTTAGGCCCTTTTCCACGGCCAGCGGCGATGGGAACACTTTCGTCTGGGTCCAAGCGACGGAGTAATGCCATAACAAGAGCAATAACGCGGAAGCGACGACGGGCCACAAAAATCGCTCCCACTTCTGCGATTGCGCCAGGGAACTCATATCTGGTGTGCCAGTCCGAGTTGCTCCAGGATTGCGTTACGCAATTCCAGGTAACGCGACGCACTGATATCGCGCGGGTGCGGAATATCGATATTCATGACCTGCTGAATTCTCGAGGGCCGGTCGCTCATCACGGCCACCCGGTCGGCGAGTTGTACGGCCTCGTCAATATCGTGCGTGACGAAGATGACGGTGTTGCGCTCTTCGCGCCAGATACGCAACAGCTCACCACGCATGACCAGACGCGTTATGGAATCGAGCGCGCCGAAGGGTTCGTCGAGAAGCAACATGTCGGGGTTCACGGCCAGGGCGCGAGCGACCTCGAGCCGCTGTTTCATCCCGCCGGACAACTCTGCCGGGTAGGCCCTTTCGAAACCTTTGAGGCCCACCATCTGGATGTAGTGCGCCACCCTGCGCGCGCGCTCGGCTTTTGACACGTTGAACAGTCCGAACTCGATGTTGCCCTCGACCGTAAGCCAGGGAAATACGCCGCGCTCCTGAAAGACGAATATGCGGCGCGGATCGGGCCGAGCTACCACATTGCCATCGATTCTTACCGCTCCGCTGGTGGGTGAGAGAAAGCCTGCGATCATGCTCAGAAGGGTCGATTTTCCGCAGCCCGACGGGCCGACGATGCAGAGGAACTCGCCTTCGGAAACTTCCAAATTCACGTCGTTCAACACCGGCGTCGTCTTCCCATCGTGACTGAAGACCATGTGGATGTGCTCGACCGACAGCTTGGTTCGTGCTGATTTCTCGGCGGCTTCCAGGGGTGCCATTACTTCTCCTCCGAGTATTCTCACCGCAGCGATCTGGTGCGTTCGAGTGATCGCATTCCTTGATCCAACAGCAATCCGATGATGCCGATGATGACCATTCCGGCAACGACCAAGTCGTAGCGATTGCCCGCATTGCGCGCATCAACAATCAGGAAACCGAGGCCCGAATTGACGGCAATCATCTCAGCGGCCACCACAACCAGCCATGCGATGCCCAAGGTGATTCGTAAACCCGTGATCAACTGCGGAAGCACCGCAGGATATAGGACGCGGTAGACCAGCCCGGTAGAACTCAACCCGAAGTTGCGTCCAGCGTTCACATAAACCGACGGAATTGTCTGCACCGCGTTGATGGCTGTAAGCAGCAGCGGGAAGAAGCAACTTAAGAAGATGAGAAACACGGCGGAGAGGTCGCCGACGCCGAACCAAAGAATGGCGATCGGTATCCACGCCAGCGGCGAAATGGGACGGAAGAACTGAATCAGGGGATTAAACGCCATCTCGGCGCGGTGATGCCACCCGATCATCAGGCCCATGGGAATGGCCAGGATGGCGGCCAACACGAAGCCCCAGGTGACGCGAAACAGCGAGGCGGCCACATATTTCAGGAGCAATCCGTGCCGCACCAGGTCCGCTACCCCACCAACCGTCTCCCACGGACCCGGGAGAAGTTTGGTGGAACTCCGGCTGACAGCCACTTGCCAAAGCACCAACAGCAGCCCAAGGAACAGGATCGGACGCAGCCAAAGGCGTACGCGATCCGACATGAAGGCCACCTTAGCGCGTCTGGTCGACTCCGACAATAGTATGAACCGATTAGTTGTCGTGGTCGATGGGATCTGCCACAAGCATAAGTAATGGATTTTGATTATTTTCTGTTCGCCGTCGCAGGGAAAATTTGCGTCAATCGCCGGGATAGGGAACGCGGCAGAGGGAGCGGATATCGCTGTAATCGGCTGCGGATTGGCTGGCATGGCAGCGTCCATCCATCTGGCGAGAGCGGGGTGCCAAGCCTGTGCCAAAACCTGGCTGCTCTCTTTTTCTAGTATTTTCGTGTACGCCAAGTTTCAACCTAGAAATTGCCGCATCCCGCACCGATGAGTCCGACATAGGCCGTGTGTAAGACCGCCCATTCTCACGGCCTGGTTCTGAAGCGCCCGGAAGGTTTCATGCGATTTCCCGATCTCATCACTAGTACCATCGACGATGAGGTCCGGTTAGCGCATGCTGACAACCCGCGTCCACGGTCACGACCAGAGCACACTCAAACCCGCATCGGGTGTGCCGAAGAGCCACTTGCATGAAGCCCACCTATTCGGCGAAACTGCAGTGGCTGGTGGTCAGCACCCTCCTGGCGGCGATTGCGGCAACCGGGAGTGCGCAGACGGCGGAGCCGCGCGCGTTGATCCGCGAGCGCATAGATGAAAGTCGGCTGGTGCGGCTGGCAGGCAACACGCGTCCGGAGGCGAATCACAGAAACGACCTGGGCCGCGTCCCGGACGATCTGCCGCTGGACATGTTTCTGCAGTTGAAGCGTTCGCCGGAACGCGAAGTTGCGGCCCGCGAGTTCGTCGAATCGCTCACCGACACGTCCTCCGGGAACTTCCACCACTGGATCAGCGCTACCGAATATGGACGACGGTTCGGCGCCGCGCCCGAAGACATCGCCACGCTCACGGGCTGGCTGCGGTCACACGGATTCATTGTGAACGGCGTCACCGCCAACAACCTGACGATCGATTTCTCGGGAGACGCGGGCCAGGTGAGGGAGGCGCTGCACACCGAGATTCACCATCTGGCCGTGGACGGCAAACGCTTGTTCGCCAACATGAGCGATCCGCAGATTCCCGCGGCACTGGCGCCGGCGGTCGAGGGCGTGGTATCGCTCCATAACTTCCCGCCGCATCCGATGCTGGTGCCGCGCTCGCAATATACCATCCCCTCGGTGGCCTATCCCGTGGTGCCCGGCGATCTAGCCACGATCTACAACCTGAATCCGGCGTTTGCCGCGGGCTATACCGGCCTCGGTCAGACGATCGTGCTCGTCGAGGACACAGACCTCTACAACGCCACGGGCGACTGGAGCGTTTTCCGCCAGACCTTCGGCCTCAATCAGTACACCCACGGTTCGCTCGCCCAGGTCCACCCGGCACCGGGAACGGGCGGCCCCGCCTGCGCCGATCCGGGGATCAACAACGACGACATCGAGGCGGCGCTCGATGTGGAATGGGCGAGCGCGGCGGCGCCGGATGCGACCATCGTCATGGCTTCGTGCGCCGGAACTACCAACTTCGGGGGGTTCATCGCGCTCGAGAACCTGCTGAGCAACGGGGGTCCGCTACCGGGTGTGGTCAGCATCAGCTATGGAGAGATGGAAACCGTGAGCGGGGCCACGCTCAACAGCTACATCGCCACGCTGTATCAGACAGCCGCAGCGGCGGGCGTATCGGTTTTCGTCGCTGCCGGCGACGGAGGGGCGGCGGGGTTCGTAACCATGGCGGCCGTTTTCGGAATCAACGTGAGCGGATGGGCCTCCACGCCATACAACGTGGCGGTTGGGGGGACGGACTTCGGCGATACCGCGGCCGGGACAGAGGGCAATTTCTGGAATGTCACCAACGGCCAGTATTACAATTCCGCCCTATCCTACGTGCCGGAGATCCCGTGGAACGATTCCTGCGCCAGTTCGGTGGCGGCCCGTCACGACCGATACGCCACCGGCTATGGGCCCGGGGGATTGTGCGCCGCCTCGCCGTTTCTGGCCTCGACCATCGGCGGGAGCGGAGGCCCGAGCGCCTGCGCCACCGGAGCCCCCAACATCGATTTTGCGGTGAGCGGGACCTGCGCGGGATACGAGAAGCCCGCGTGGCAGAACGTATTCGGCAACCCGAACGACGGCATCCGGGATTTGCCGGATGTCTCGCTGTTCGCCTCGAACGGCTTCTGGGGCCACTACTACGTGCTTTGTTTTTCGGCGATGGCCAGTTGCGCCAGCGCGCCGTCGGAGTGGGTGGGAATCGGCGGGACATCGGCATCGGCTCCGATCATGGCCGGGATTCAGGCCCTGATCAACCAGGCGCTGGCAACCAACAACTCCGGCAACCCGAATCCCGTGTATTACCACATCGCGCAGGACGAGTACGCGAGCGCGGCCGGCACAGCCGCGTGCAATTCCTCGACCGGCCCGGCCTCGACCTGCAGCTTCAACGATGTCACCGAGGGCGACAACGTCTCGACCTGCGCGGGCGCATTCAGCTGTTATTTGGACGGGGAGGCGCTGGGAGCGCTTTCGACTTCGAATACGTCGTATGAGCCGGCCTACGCCGCCACCCCGGGATGGGACTTCGCGACCGGCCTCGGCAGCGTGAATGCGTACAATCTCCTGAAGGCGTTCGTGGCCTCCATGACCCCCACCAGTTCACCCGACGCGCCGGCGCTGTTATCGCCGGCGAACGGAGCGACGGGCGTGGGGCCCGTCGAGACTCTGACCTGGAATGCCTCCTGGGGCGCCACTTCCTACGATGTGTATTTCGGTACGACGTCTCCGCCGCCGCTGGTGGCCAGGGCACCGGGGACGAACTACGTAACTGGGACGCTGACCGCGGCGACCACGTATTACTGGGCAATTGGGGCACGGAACCAACTGGGCGCAAACGCCTCCGCAGCGTGGTCCTTCTCGACCGGATGCGTAACGGCGCTGAATCCATCGGGAGCGTCGATCGGCTCGGGGGGCGGGACGGGCACGATCCCGGTGATCGCGACGGCGGGCTGCGCATGGACGGCGGCGAGCAACGCGGCGTGGATCAACATCACGTCGGGGGCAGCGGGCAGCGGAAACGGCACCGTTGGCTATACAGTAGCGGCCAACCCGGGCCCGCAGCGGACCGGCACGATCAC
>JASHOO010000009.1 GCA_030041035.1 Bryobacteraceae bacterium
GATTTCAATGGTCTCGATGGCGAGCGGCGCGCCCGCCGCCTCCAGGATACGCAGCGTGGCGTTCATGATCTCGGGACCAATACCGTCGCCGTGCGCCACGGTAATGGGAATTTTGGCAGCCATAGGGTGGATAACCCAAGATAAGGAATAATTGGAGCGCGCGCAACCGCGTATAGGATAATGAAAGTTTCCCGGCATACCATGCGCATTTGCTATCTGGACGCCTTTTCGGGCATCAGCGGAGACATGCTGGTCGGCGCGCTGGCCGACGCCGGCGCGGATTCGGACGCCATTGCGGACGCGTTGTGTTCGCTCCACAGCGGCGCCCGCGTTTCGTTCGAAAAGGTCAAACGGTGCGGCATAGCGGCGGCGAAGTTTCATGTCCACGTCGACGAGCCCCAGAAGCATCGCCACCTTTCCGGCATCTTGAAGATGATTGAGGCGGCGACGCTACCGGATCGCGTGAAACAGAACGCTTCCGCCGTGTTTCAGCGCCTTGGCGAGGCCGAAGCCGCTGTGCACCAGATTCCTATCGAGAAGGTCCACTTCCACGAAGTCGGCGCGGTGGATTCAATCGCCGACATCGTGGGCGCCTGTCTGGGTTTTGAATTGCTGGGTGCGGACGCCATCTATAGTTCGCCGCTGAATCTCGGCAGCGGGACGGTAAAGGCCGACCACGGCGTAATGCCGGTACCGGCTCCGGCGACAGCCGCGCTGGTCGCGGGCAAACCGGTCTACGCGCGCGGTCCGGCGGTGGAGTTAACCACGCCCACCGGCGCCGCCGTCGCCGTCACGCTGGCGCAGGATTTTTGTGTGATGCCACCCATGAAGATCTCAGCGATCGGCTACGGCGCCGGCGGCCACGACTTCGCCGAGCAAGCCAACGTCTTGCGCATCTTTGTCGGCGAGCCGACCGGCGCAACAGAAGCGACCACCGTTGCTGTAATCGAAGCTAATATCGACGATTCCAGCCCGCAGGTTCTGGGTTATGCCGTCGAGCGGCTCCTGGAAGCCGGCGCGCTCGATGCCACGCTCGAGCCGCTCGAAATGAAAAAGGGACGGCCGGGTACATTGCTACGCGTGATCGCCACGCCGGAACAGCGCACGGCGCTAGCCGAAATCATCTTCCACGAGACCACAACGCTGGGCGTAAGGGTTCACACCGCTGAGCGCCTGGTGGAGGCTCGGCGATGGGTGGAAGTCGAAACCCCATATGGCAAAGTGCGCATGAAGGTCTCGGAACGGTCGTTCGCGCCCGAATATGAGGATTGCCGTGCGATCGCCCGCTCGACTGGGGCCGCGCTCAAAGACATTATCGCCGAAGCGAACTTCGCGTATCTGAAAAACCATCGATGAAATACTACCTGACGACACCGATTTATTACGTCAACGCCGCGCCGCACATCGGCCATACCTACACGACGATCGCCGCCGACGTGATCAAGCGCTTCAAGCGCATGCAGGGCTTCGAACCGGTCATATTGACCACCGGCACCGACGAGCACGGCCAAAAAGTGGAGCGTTCCGCGCAGACTGCCGGGAAAACGCCGGAAGAGTTTACGAAAGCTATCGCCGAGGAGTTCAGGCGCCAATGGCGCGATTTCGGCCTGGGCATCGATCACTTCGTTCGCACGTCAGAGGATCCTCGCCATCGCGAAACGGTGCAGTGGCTGTTTGAGCGCTGCATGAAGAACGGCGCGGTTTACAGAGGGAGTTACACCGGCCAGTACTGCGTGTTCGACGAGCTGTACGTGAATGACGCCAAGCCCGGCGATCCGTGCCCGGATTGCGGACGGCCAACTGAGACGGTCACCGAAGAGAATTACTTTTTCAAACTCTCGGCATTCGCCGATCGCTTGTTAGATCTCTACGCGAAGCAGCCGAATTTCATCCAGCCCGAAACGCGGCGCAACGAAGTCATCTCTTTCGTCAAGCAGGGACTCAACGACCTCTCCATCAGCCGCACAACCATCCAGTGGGGCATCCCGGTGCCGGTGGAAGGCAAGCACGTCTTCTATGTTTGGTTCGACGCTCTGACAACGTATCTGACCGCAGTGCGAGATCAAAAGGACAAATCTGGAAACGATATCTGGCCTGCTGACCTGCACCTCATCGGCAAAGAAATCGTTCGCTTCCATGCCATCTATTGGCCGGCTTTTCTCATGGCCGCGGACCTGCCGATTCCCAAACGGATCTATGCACACGGCTGGCTGCTGTTCGAGCACGACAAGATGAGCAAGTCGCGTGGAAACATAGTGCGCGCCGAACCCATTCGCAAAGTCATGGGCGCCGATGCCCTACGCTATTTCCTGCTGCGCGAAATCGTGTTCGGCCAGGACGGCAGCTTCAGCTACGACGCGCTGATCGGGCGGTATAACTCGGATTTAGCGAACGGGCTGGGGAACCTGGCGAGCCGCACGTTGACGATGATTCAGCAATATCGAAACGGAATCATACCGGATCCCAAGTCGGAACCCGAGTACGCGTTTCCGTTCCCGGTCACGCAAGCCGTAAACGACGCCGTTGCGAATTTTGAGAGGTTCGAATTCTCGAAGGGGATTGAGGCGGTGTGGTATCTCGTGTCCAGCACCGACAAATATATTGTCGAACAAGCCCCCTGGTCGCTGGCGAAAAAGAATGACCAAGTTTCACAAAGAATTCTAGACTACGTGCTATATACGTGTGCCGAAGTGCTACGCATCGTGACGGCTCTGCTATACCCGGTTCTCCCAGAGTCCTCCATCCAAATCTGGACCCAATTAGGAATGCCGCAACAACTCGAGCTCGTTAAGCATGCTGATCTGCGCAGCCTCTTGCTTCCCGGCCAGAAAATCGGCCCCATCGCCGCCGTCTTCCCCCGCATCGACGCCAAACCGGCCATCGAGAAAATGCGCGAACTCGAAGCAAAGGTCACTGCCGAGCAGGCCGTGCTCATGGGCAAAGCTCCCGCGCCAGCCCCGGCCGCTCCACCGGCCACCGGCAGCCTGCAAATCACCATCGACGATTTCTCCAAAGTCGACCTTCGCGTCGGCCAGGTGCTTTCCGCTGAGCGCGTCAAAGGCGCCGATAAGCTGCTGCATCTCAAAGTCGACCTCGCCGAGGCGGAACCGCGCTCCATCGTCGCCGGTATCGCCGAAGCATACGCACCGGAATCGCTCATCGGCCGCAAAGTCGTTATCGTGGCCAATCTCGCGCCGCGTAAGCTCCGCGGCCTCACCTCCAACGGCATGATCGTCGCCGCGTCAATCGAAGGCGGCAAGCCCGTGCTGGCCGGCTTCCTCGAAGATATTCCCGTGGGTGCGCGCCTGAAGTGAGCCTGGTCGATTCCCACTGTCATCTGGACGACGAGAAATTCGACGCTGACCGTGACGCAACCATCGAGCGCGCCCGCGCAGCCGGCGTCGAGCGCATGATGGCCATCGGTACTGGGGATGGCCCGCCGGATCTTGAAGCCGCGCTCCGCCTGGCTCGGCAGCACGAGTTCATTTACGCCACTGTCGGCGTGCATCCCCACGACGCTGCCAAAGCTACGCCCGAGACGTTCGATCAACTCACGGAGCTTGCCGCGGAACCCAAGGTCCTGGCCATCGGCGAAATCGGGCTCGACTACCACTACGATTTCTCCCCCCGCGATGTGCAGCGTCGCGTGTTCCGAAACCAGCTCGCTTTAGCCGCCGCGGCGCGCAAACCCATCGTGATCCACACCCGTGAAGCCTGGCAGGACACGCTGTCGGTCGTCCGCGACCACGGGCTGCCATTCGGCGGCATCATGCACTGCTTCACCGCAGGGGCGAAAGAGGCCGCGGAAGCACTGGAACTCGGCTTTTACCTCAGTTTCGGCGGAATCCTGACATTCCCAAAAGCGGATGCTGTTCGCGACGCCGCTGCCCGCACGCCCGAAGACCGGCTTCTGATCGAAACCGATTCGCCGTATCTAGCCCCCGTCCCGCACCGTGGCAAGCGAAATGAGCCGGCATTCGTCGTAGAAACCGCGCGGCGGCTGGCGGAATTGCGGGCAACGTCTCTTGAACGCATCGCCGCCCTCACGACACAGAATTTTAGCCGTCTGTTTAAATTAGGCTGATTGTTACACGCGTCTCGCGGGTCTCAGTTGCATTCCGCGCGCGGTTCGTGCATTCTAATAGGTTTTCTTCCTGCGACGGCATGCGCATCCGGATTCTCTACCACGATCACTGCTTCGACGGCGCCGCCTCCGCTGCCTTCTTCAGCCGCTTCATGGAAGGCGCGTTTTATCCCGGCGCTGAGTTCGCCTACACCGGCATGGCCCACAAAGCCTCACAAATTTTCGAACACGAGCTCTTCGACGGCGACGAGAACGCCATTGTGGATTTCAAATACTCCAGCGATCCGAAACTTACCTGGTGGTTCGATCACCATCAAAGCGCGTTTTTAACCCCCGAAGATGCCGAGCACTTTCACCGCGACCGCAGCGGCAAGAAAATGTATGACCCCTCGTTCAAATCCTGCACCAACTTCATTCGTTCCATGGCGCAACACAAGTGGGGCTTCACCGCTCCCGATCTCGATCAATTAGTCCACTGGGCCAACATCATCGACGGTGCACAGTATCCCGACGCCAAGACGGCCGTGGAACTCGGCGCCCCGGCGATGAAGCTGACGCTGGTGATCGAAGGATCGAAGGGCTCCGCCATGGTTCAGAAAATCATTGGCTGGATGCGTCATCGGACGCTCGAGGAAATCGTGGCCGAGCCTGAAGTTCAGAGGTCGTTCGAGGTTCTATACAAGAGGCACGTAGATTCAGTAGATATGATCCGGAATCGAGCTCATAACGACAACGGTGTCGTCTACTTCGATCTTACCGGCTACGATCTGGAAGGTTATAACAAGTTTATCCCTTACTATCTTTTTCCGGATTCGACTTACACCGTCTCAGTAAGTCCGTCGAGCTTCCGGACCAAGGTGTCAGTCGGTTCGAACCCATGGGCGCCTGAGGAGCCTAAACACAATCTCGCCTCGATTTGCGAACGCTACGGCGGCGGCGGCTATCCGCGAGTGGGCGCCATCAGCTTCGAACCAGGTGCTCTGGAGAAGGCCCGAACCGTGGCCGCGGAAATTACCCAGGAACTGAAGAGCTAGAATTCCGCGCACCGAAGATCCGGCGCCCGAACTACCCCTTCCCGGTATATTCCACGCTCTCGAGTAACTTTTCCACGTGCTTGGCAAGCACGTCGCACTCCAGGTTCACGCGTCCGCCCTGTTTGTACGTTCCCAGCGTGGTTACTTCATAGGTGTGCGGAATGATGGTTACACTGAGTACGTCACCATCAAGCGATGCAATCGTCAGGCTGATCCCGTCGATTGCAATCGATCCCTTATACACCAGGTAGCGATCCAGTTCCACCGGTACCCGAATCTTGAGCCACCAATTCTCGTCCCCCACCGGTTCCAGCGACAGAAACTCGCCGGTCCCATCTACATGCCCTTGCACAATATGCCCGCTCAGCCTGTCCGTGGGCAGCAATGGCCGTTCGAGGTTTACGCGCGATCCCGCCGTCAAGTCACCCAGATTGCTGCGCCGAAGCGTCTCCGGCGCAAGATCCGCGGAAAAGGAGTGTGCGTCCAGCCTCACCGCCGTCAGGCACACACCGTTCACCGCGATGCTCGAACCCTGCTTCAGATCCTCCAGCACTCGCGTGCAACGCACACGCAGCCTCGCACCTGCCGTCTGCTTAACCAGCTCTGCAACTGTGCCCAGTTCCTCAACGATGCCCGTGAACAACTCACATCTCCTTCCGCACGTACCCTTCGACTGCAAACTCATCCTGCGCCACCGGGTGCACCTGAATGTCCTGAAGCAGAATCGCATCCATGCGCCGCCGCCGTCCTGTCCCGCCCGCCATGGGCAATGACTCCAGACCTCCCAGAATCTTAGGAGCGTAAAAGAAAAAGACCTTATCCACGACTCCGCTATCGAGCGCCGCCCAGTTCAGCATGCTGCCGGCTTCAACTAATAGCGAAAGGCGCTTCTCTTCACCCAGCCACTCTACAATCCGCCGCAGATCGGTTCTGCCGGCGGGGCCATTGAATGTCAGCACCTTCACCCCTCGGCTCTCCAGAGCCCGTCGCCGGTCCTCGGATGCAGCCGAGGTTGTCACGACTGCCAGATCCTCCGTCGCGCCGGCCACCATCTTCGAATCGAGCGGGATACGAAGCTGCGAATCCGCTACCACGCGCAGCAGCGGCCGGCTGCGCGGCAGGCCCGTTCGGTCGGTAAGCAGGCAATCGTCCGCCAGCACTGTCCCCACTCCCGTCAGAATTGCGTCTGAATGATGACGCAACAATTGCACGCGCGCTCGTGCCCGTTCGCTCGTAATCCAGCCTCGGTTATCGTCGGGAGCCGCGATCTTCCCATCCAAAGTCAGTGCCGTTTTGAGAGTCACCAGTGGGCGCCCCGTGCGCATGAAATGGACGAAATCCTCGTTCAGCTTCTCCGCCTCCGCGGTGAACTCGTGCGCCATCTCCACCTCGACGCCCGCCGCGCGCAGTTTGCGAAATCCCTCCCCGGCGACGCGCGGGTTGGGATCTTCCATCGCGGCCACCACTCGCGTCACCCCGGCGGCAATCAGGGCATCGGCGCACGGCCCCGTGCGTCCGTGGTGTGAGCACGGCTCCAGGTTGATGTACAAGGTTGCCCCGCGCGCACGCCTCTCGGCCTCCTCGAGCGCACGGATCTCGGCATGGCTCATGCCGCCGTAAGTGTGAAATCCCCGACCCACCACTTCGCTTTCCAGCACCAGCACCGCACCCACCATGGGATTGGGGCTGGTCTGCCCCTTGCCACGGAGGGCCAGTTCAAAAGTCTCGCGCAAAAATACCGGGTTCATCTCTCGAACAGCGACTCGATGAATTTCTCGGCATCGAATGGAAGCAGGTCATCCACCTTCTCGCCGATTCCCACGTACCGGATAGGCAGGTTCAATTCATGGGCAATCGCGATGACCACGCCGCCTTTAGCCGTGCCGTCGAGTTTGGCCAGTACGATGCCCGTCACGCCGGAGGTCTCCGTGAATCGGCGCGCCTGCTCCAGCCCGTTCTGGCCTGTGGTCGCATCCAGTACCAGCAGCACCTCGTGCGGCGCACCGGGAATCACCCGACCAGCCGTACGACTCATCTTTTCCAGCTCCGCCATCAGGTTTGCTTTAGTTTGCAACCGTCCCGCCGTGTCCACAATGACGTAATCGCTCCTGCGCGCGCGAGCTGCCTGCAAAGCGTCGAACAATACCGCGCTCGGGTCGGCGCCCGGCTTCTGCCGGATCACCTCCATCCCCGTGCGCTCGCCCCAAATCTCGAGCTGCTCGATGGCCGCGGCACGAAATGTATCGGCGGCGCACAGCAGCACGCTCCGCCCCTCTGCTTTATAGCGATGCGCCAGCTTTCCGATGGTCGTAGTTTTCCCTGCCCCGTTCACGCCCACCACCATCACCACCGCCGGTGGCGCCTCCACATGCGCCGGCGGCCGCTCTGTGGCCTGGAGAACCTCCAGCAGGTGCTGGCGGATCAGGCCGCGCAACTCCGACGCGTCACCCACGAGCTTCCGATCCACCTGCTGCCGGATCCGCTCCAGGATCTCGCCGGTTGTCCGCACCCCGACATCCGCACTGATGAGCGTGTACTCCAGCTCGTCCAGAAGATCCGAATCGATTTCTTTCTTGCCCGCAATTGCATCTTCCAGGCGCGTTACCAGGCCCGCGCGAGTTTTCTCAACCCCGCTCTTCAGCCGTTCCAGCAGGGATGGCTCTTGTTCTACCGAGCCGAATAACGTCTGGATCATTTTGATTCATTGTAACAACCGGCGGAAAACCACCATGGCGCGATACAATTCTCGGGACCTTCCCCATGGCATCCGCTCCCCTTAACCCACCCATCCGAACGGCGGAGAAGCCCGGCTGGATGGCTATCGCCCTCATCGCGGCGTTCGTTCTGGCGGCTGTCCTATTGTTCGCTATCGGCGCGAGCTTGGTGAAGCGGTCGCCTGGCCCGGATGTTTCCGCCGTCGCTGTTCTACCCTTCGCCGACCTCAACGCGAATTCTGGCAATCCACCCTTAGCCACCCTTTTCACGCGCCAATTGGCCGACGCGGTGTCGAGATCCCCAGCCCTCCATCTGGCTCCAGTACCGCAAGCCGGCAATCTGATCGAAGGCAGCGTGCAAAGTTCCGGCGATCGCGTCCGGGTAGCGGTATGGCTGGTTCGCACGGGCGACCACAGAGCCCTCTGGTCACAGCGCTATGAATTCGCGGCGAGGGATGCAGCAGGCGTACAGAACGAGATCGTGAACAGCGTTGCCCATGCGCTCCACCTCCCCGCCGGTCCGGCCACCGCCAGGTAGGTTCTGTTTTCTTCTTTTCTTCGTGTTAACTAAGGTATACACTACAAAGGATGCCTGACCGGAATTTAGAGGAAGCGATCATTCAGTTGCAAAAGCTCAACGTGGAAAATGGCGTGAAGCAGTTGGTCGAGGAGGCTGCGCAATTGTTCGCCAACGGCCGCCATATTGAAGCCGGCGCCTTGTTGGAGAAAGCGGAAGCCATCGTAGCCAATCGAGGCGCGCGAGCCGCAGCCGTGCATCCTTCCCCACCGGCTGGCCTCAAAGATCAGATCAAATTGGAGGAACGGGCGAAGGTGGACGAACGAGCCAAGGTTGACGAGCAAGCGATGGCGAATATGGCGGGCAAGCTCGCAGACGGCCTGTCGAAAATTCTAACCGGCGCTTTCCAGGAGCTGGAGCGCCACATCATCGGTGAGAGCCGCAAAATCAGCACTTCTTTGGAGCAACAGCTCGAGCGGCTCCAGGCCACCGTGGAGAGCCTCACGCAACTCAAGGTGAAGTTTGAGCAGTTGACCGAAGCCGTAACCGAACAGAAATCCGCCGGTGCCGCCATGGGTCAGAAGCACGACCAGGTATCTGCCCAGGTATCCGTTTTGCAGGAAGCCGCGGCCCGGCACGAAACCGAGTTGGTCGCACTGCGCGGCGAGACAGCCTCGCTCCGCACGGAAACGGCGGGTGTTCGCACGGAGGCCAAGGATTTTGCGGCAAGCATTACGCAGCAGGTCGATGGAGTTGCGGCCCGGCTCGGTCTGCAGCACGAGGAACTGGCCGGACTGAAGTCCAACGTCTCGGATATTTCGGGCAAGGTGGCGGGGATCATCGAGCGCCTCGATCGCCAGGCGGAAGTCATTCGAGCTTTGAACGAAACACAAGTCCGGCGCGCAGCCGCGCTGGACGAGCTGCTCGATGTGTTGACCCGCCTTAAAGCTCCAGCCGAGCCAATGGTCGCCGTTGCCGCCGCGGGTCACCTGTAACATCGGGTATTGATTCGGGTCACGGGGGGCAGCCAACCGTGCAGCGCGCAGTGCTGTTTTTGGCGTTCACCGGCGCCTTCTGCGCAGCCGGGCGGACTTACGAGCTGCGCGGACGCCTCGTGCCTCAGTCGTCGGCCACGGTTTCGCTGTTTGGCGCTACTACACCGTTCCACGCTGAAACTCAGGCCGACACCCAGGGTCGTTTCCGGTTCCGGTCGCTGGCTTCCGGCCAGTACACCCTTGCCATATTCCTTTCGGGCAAGGGCGACCTTCGGCAAACCGTCGATATTGGCCCCGCTACGGTAGACGCTAAAGGCCGTCTGGATCTGACGATTCTTATAGACCACTCGCTAGCCGTGTCGGCAGAAGCACTCACCGATAGTTCCAAGATTTCCGCACGTGAACTGTCGATTCCGGAAAATGCTTGGCATGAGTACGAGGAAGCCCAGAAGAAGCTCGGCCGCCGCGATATTACTTCAGCCGTCGAACACCTTGAGCGAGCCGTGGCTATCGCTCCGCAGTTCGCTGTGGCCTGGAACAACCTGGGCACCATCGCCTATCAAGCCCGTCAGTACGCTCGAGCCGATGCTTATTTTCGAAAGGCGCTGGACGAAAACCCCGCCGCCTACGAGCCTTTGGTGAACCTCGGCGGTGTCCTGCTGAATGAAGGTAAACCCGCCGAAGCGTTACCTTACAATCGCTCTGCCGTACTGAGCCGTCCTCACGATGCCCTGGCTAACTCGCAGCTTGGCCTGAATTACTTCGCGCTGGGAAATCTTGGCTCTGCGCAGAACTATCTTGAGACAG
This sequence comes from Bryobacteraceae bacterium, assembly GCA_030041035.1. GTDB lineage: Bacteria > Acidobacteriota > Terriglobia > Bryobacterales > Bryobacteraceae > QHXW01. The sequence goes on from JASHOO010000009.1 coordinate 10,152, forward strand.
CGAAGCGCATCGATCCCACACACTTTTCTTACCCGCAACTGACTCTGGCACGCATCCACTTACTGCGAAATGAACCGGCCCAAGCTGCGGACGAGTTGCGCGATTTTCTGCACCATCACCCCGACGCGCCGGAAGCCCCGCTCATCCGCCGGCAGTTGGCCGCCTTGGACAATGAGTCCGGCTCGGCGCCCATTATTTCACGATAATGAAGCCCGATTCTACGTACTCGCCCGCAATGCGTGTCCACACTACGCGCGCCCGCCCCGTGTTTGACGCTGGCAGGCGGAACTGTACCACTTGACCGCATGTCAGGCCGGGAAATCGATGTTCTGCCCGGAACCCGCTCGCGCTACGGTCCAATAGTTGGCCGCGTACCTCTTTCGCACCACTTGCGGCGTCGACGTCGCCAAACACGAGCGAGACTTCACCCGTGCTCGCTTGCCGGAGTTCACCCCGTTTTTCGGCACTCCTGCTGATTTGCTGCCTGACCGCGGCGCCTGTTCTCTTCATCTAAGAAAAATTATGTCAGGAGAATTGGAGGATGTCGAGTTTACTTTAATATCCCCGAGCTGTTTTTTTATCGTAACTTCCGATGCTATGCCGCTTTGTACTCAAGCTAATTTCACTTACTTTCGGATTACACAGCCTTGTCTACTAAGTTAATGTCGCATGTTACCGGCAACTTACTGTATATCTCTCCTATATACTCAATTTAGGTATTGCAATATATAAATCAGTCAGCTATTCTTGTTTCGGTGGATTAGTCAGTCATGACTATCGTCTTATTTGGCGCCGCTCTCTTGCTCGTCCTGTTGGGCGTTGCTTTTGGCATGCTCTTTGCCAAGCTGCTGTCCCATGAACGTGCGCTTCCTACACCGGAAGAATGGGATGACGTTTTCTCTCCGGGGCGCTACAAAGCCATGGAACGACTCCTCGAAGAAACGGACTACCGATACGTTTCGGTCCAGTCGGGCGATAATAAGATCCTGCAAAAGCGCCTGCGCCATCAGAGAGTCCGGATCTTCGGGTCCTACGTCAATTGCCTCTCGCAGGATTTCACGCGCATCTGCAATGCCATCAAGAAAGTCATGGTCGATTCCCAGGTCGACCGGCCCGACCTTGCTGGATTGCTCATGAAGCAACACTTTATCTTCACCTTCACCGTTTTGACCATCGAGTTTCGGCTGCTGCTGTACACTTTCGGTCTCGGGGCCCCCGATGGCCGCAGCCTGATCCAGGCGCTCGAAAGCATGTGCGCCCAGCTTCGCACTCTCTCGCTGGTTGTTGACGCCGCCTAGTCCGGCGACCCTGGTCTAAGACACTCCTCACTCCCTCGCGTGCTGTATCATGTTTAGCTTCCATGAGACCCGCGCTCTTTCTGATCGCCGGCTGGCTCGCCGCACCCGCCGCTTGGCCGCAAGGCCTCGAGTACGTCAAAGCCCATTACACCAAGTACGAATACGAAATCTCCATGCGCGACGGCAAGAAGCTGTTCACGTCCGTCTACGCGCCTAAGGAC